>NZ_JBEXDG010000016.1:0-178862 GCF_040605635.1 Dactylosporangium sp. NPDC005555 | reverse complement strand
TGGAACGACTTCATCTTCGCCCTCACCCTCGCCGGACCCGACAAACAAACCCTCCCGCCCGGCCTGGTCAACACCTACCTCGGCGAGTTCGAGACGACCTGGCCGTCGCTGATGGCGGCGTCGCTCGTGGTCTCGCTGCCCGTCGTCATCGGTTTCGCCATCCTCCAGCGCTATCTGGTCGCCGGTCTCACCGCCGGCGCCGTGAAGGGCTGAAAACACCCCCTGGAGCCGTCCGCAATGCCACTGACCCGCCGATCCGCGCTCGGTCTGATAGGGCTCACCACCCTCGCCGCCTGCGCCCCCTCCACCAGCACCCCGACCCCCGCCGGCGCCGACGGACTGAAGGACGACGGCGTCAAGGAGTTCCCCCTGACGAGCTGGGCCTACAACGAGGCCGTCACCAAGGAGCCGCTGCAGGCCGCCGTCGACAGGTACACGGCCGCCAACGCCGGCACGAAGATCAGCACTCCTTCGTATCCGTACAACGACTACCTCAACCAGGTCCTGCTGCAGGTACAGGGCGGACAGCTGACCGGAGCGGTGCAGCTCGACGTCGCCTGGCTGGCCACCCTCGCCGCCACCGGCAAGCTCCTGGACCTCAAGAGCGTCGCCGCCGGGCTCGACTACGCGCCCGCACCCCTGGCGCTCGGGCAGTCCAAGGGCGTGCAGTACGGCCTGCCGTGGACCACCGCCGGCATCGGCCTGATCAGCAACACCGAACTGCTCACCAAGGCCGGCGTCACCAGCCCGCCGAAGACGATCGCCGAGTTCGAAGCCGCCCTGACCGCCGTCAAAGGACAAGGGATCGTGCCCTGGGCCGCGATGACGAAGGTCGACCAGCTCAAGGACATCATCCCGTGGCTGTGGGAGTTCGGCTCCCCGATCGTCGACGACGCCGGCAAGATCGTGATCGGCGACGATCCGAGCGTCGAGGCGCTCACCTGGTACAAGAAGCTCTACGACCAGAAGCTCATCGCGCCCGACGTCAACCGCGTCGACGCCCGCGCGCTCATGTCGCAGGGCAAGACCGCCTTCTACGAGGACGCCATCGGCGGCCGCGCCGCCGTCACCAAATCCTCACCCGACAAGGACCTCGCCGCCAAGATGGTCCCCGTCGCGCGGCCGGTCGTCAAAGCCGTCGACAAGCCGCGACACCTCGCCTGGGGGCAGATCGTCGTGGTGGTCAACGGCGCCGGCGCGGCCGCCGCCGCGAACTTCGCCAAGACGATCACCAGCGACACCGGCTACTCGATCCCGTGGTTCACCAAGGCCGGCCTCCCGCCGACCACCACCGCCGGCCAGGCCGCCGCCGAGGTGAAGAACGACAAGTTCGCCACCGACTTCACCGACCGGATCGGCGTCAACTCCAGCGCCAGCCCGTTCTGGATCTACCCGCAGTTCTCGCAGATGGAGAAGATCCTCGCCGAAGAGGTCCAGGCGATCCTCATCGGCAAGAAACCCCCGAAGGACGCCCTCATGTCGGCCCGTGACCGGATGAACGCGCTCATCAAATGAGTCTCACCATCGCCTCCGTCGAGGCCATCGCACTCGCCGCGCCGTTCGCCGAGTTGTACGACACGGTGCCGGACTGGCTCACGACCCCCGCTTCGAGTCATCGGGTCCTGCCGCGCCTCGGCCAGTACACCACCCTGGTGCGGATCCGGACCACCGACGGCCTGGAAGGGATCGGCGAGTGCTACGGCCTGCCCGAGCCGCGGGTGACGGCGACGATCGTCGGCAAGCTGCTGGCTCCGATGCTCGTCGGGCGCGACGCGGGGGCGTCGGAGGCGTTGTGGGAGCTCATGTTCGGCGCGCAGGCCGGCGCCGGCCGGACCGGCGGGTTCTACCTCGAGGCGATCAGCGGGGTCGACCTCGCCCTGTGGGACCTGCGCGGCAAGGCCGCCGGGCAGCCGGTCCACCGGCTGCTCGGCGGCCCGGTCCGGGAATCGGTGCCGGTCTACGCCAGCCCGATCCCGTTCCTGCCGGCGGTGCAGGAGTCGGCGGAGCGCGCCCTCGCCTTCCTGGAGCAGGGCTTCCACGCGATGAAACTCAAGCTCGGCCGCGGCGAGGCCACCGACCTCGCGCACGCGGCGGCGGTCGTCGACGCGCTCGCCGGGAGGGCCGCGCTGCACGTCGACCTCAACTGCGCGTACGACGTGAAAACCGCGATCCGGCTCGGCCACGCCCTCGACGGTCTCGGCGTGCGCTGGCTGGAGGAGCCCCTGGCCACGGACGACGTCGCCGGGCTCGCCGAGGTCCGCGCCGCCGTCAGAATCCCCGTCGTCACCGGCGAGAGCGAGTTCATCCGGTACGGCTACCGCGACTTCCTGCTCGCCCGCGCCGTCGACGTGGTCATGCCGAACCTCGCCAGGGCCGGCGGGATCACCGAGGCGCGGCGGATCGCGGCGCTGTGCGCGGCCTTCCACGTCACCGTGTCCCCGCACGGGGTCGGCTCGGCGGTCGGGCTCGCCGCGGCGCTGCAGTTCGCCGCGGCCACCCCCAACGTGCCGATCTACGAGTACAACCGGCTGCCCAACCCGCTGCGCGACGACCTCCCGGTCGAGAAACCGTCTCTTGTGGACGGTGCCTTGCTCGTGCCGGCGGGGCCCGGTCTCGGCGTCCAGCTCGACGAGTCGCTCGTCGCGAAATACGAGGTGTTCAGAGCATGAGAACGGTCGTAACGGGGGCAGCCGGCGGCATCGGGTCGGCCGTGGCCGCTCGGTTGCAGGCGGACGGCCACGACGTCGTGGGCATCGACCGGCAGGAGGCCGACCTCACCGACCCCGATGAGGTCGAGCGGGCCTTCGGCGCGATCGGGACCGTCGGCGTGCTCGTCACCTGCGCGGGCATCACCGAGGGGGCGCCGGTCCACCGCACCGGACCGGCCGATTGGCACCGGATCATCGACGCCAACCTCACCTCCGCGTTCCTGTGCGCCCGTCAGGTGCTGCCCGGGATGATGGCCGCCGGCGAAGGCGCGATCGTCACCATCGGATCGGTGCTCGGCCACACGGTCGCGCCCGGGTTGCCCGCGTACGCCGCCGCGAAGGCCGGGCTGGCGGCGTTCACCCGGCAGCTCGCCGTGGACTACGCCGCGCACGGGATCCGGGCCGTGACCGTCTCGCCGGGCTGGATTCGTACACCGGCGACCACCGCACGACTGAGCGACCCCGACGACGAGACCCGCCAGCGCGAGGCGCACCTCGGCCGCCTCGGCACCCCCGAGGACGTCGCCGCCACGGTGTCCTATGTGGTCTCACCCGCCGCCGCGCTGCTCACGGCGACCGAGATCGTGCTCGACGGCGGCGCGTCCGCCGTCCAAGCGGCAAGCCTGCTGCGGTCCGCCCCACGCGCCGCACTGGGCCTTCCACCACTTCACAGATAAGGAGTTCCACCGCCATGGCACTCACCCGTCGATCCACCCTCGGCCTGGCCGCGTCGGCCGGCGCCGGGGCCGTCCTCGGCGCCTCGGCCCGCACGGCGCCCGCAAGCGCCGCCGCCGCCGACTACGTCATCCGGCACGACCAGCCCCGGCAGACGATCTGGGGGCTCGGCGTCGAGCTGCAGTTCGACTCGATCGGCTCCGGCAACAACGGCCTGCCCGAGGCGACCACCTCGGTCCCGCACGACCTCGTCGCCGAGGAGCGCACCCGGCTCTACCGGGACATGCTGAAGGTGCGCCCCGACCGGGGATTCCGCTACTGCAGGCTGGCGCTCGGCCTGTACCTGCGCGGCCTCACCGCCGACCGGAAGAACATCGTCGGCCGCTGGCCCGAGCAGATGGCCGAGATCCGCGAGCTGATCCAGCAGTCCGCGATCGAGGGCGTCGCCGCCGAGTACTGGTCGCCGGCGCCCGCCTGGAAGTCCACGAACAGCTACATCGGCGGCACGCTCGCCCCGACCACCCCGGCGGCGCTCGACCAGTTCGGCGACGCGCTCGTGCGCGACATCGAATACCTGGAGGCCAACGGCATCCCGGTGAAGATGTGGGGCCTGCAGAACGAGCCGCACCTGACCAACCTGGCGTACTCGGCGTGCGGTTACTCCAACGAGCAGTACTACGCCGCGTTCAAGGCCGCCGCCGGGAAGATCAAGGCGCGCTGGCCCGGCATGCACATCCACGCCGACTCCAACGCCGGGCAGAACGGCCGCGGCGGCGCCCTCATCCGCGCCGACGCCACCGCGCTGTCCTATGTGGACGGCTGGAGCTGGCACCGGATCGGCGCCGACAGCAACGAGCAGCTGACCGCCGGCGCGTTCACCGGCAACGCGGCCGGGAAAGTGGTCTACAACAACGAGTTCGAGTATCTCTCCGGCGGCACCAGCGACTGGCGGATGATCAACACGGCGCAGTCCATCATGAACTGGATGACGTTCCAGAACTCGCCGACCTGGTTCTGGCTGCACGCGCTCAAACCCACGTACAACTCGGAGGCGGCGGGATACTCGCTCGGCTTCTGGCGCCCGTACGACGACAACGACTTCACCAGGAACGCGCAGATCGCCAAGGGGCACTGGGACTACAACCGGCAGAACTGGCACGCCGTCGCCGGCTTCGTGCAGTACCTGCCGTGGAACTCGGTGCGCCACCACGTCGACGAGGGCACGGTCCGCGCCGACCAGCGCATCATGGCGTGGAAGACGCCGCAGGGGAAGCTGGTCTTCGCGTTCACCAACCGGGGCACGGCATCCGTCACCTACTCCGTGGACACCGGTTCGACCCGGGCGTTCCACGGGCAGCAGTACACGCCTTCGCAGTACAACAGCGGCCTCGGAGACAGGACGGGCCCTGTCCTGACGCTCACGCTGCCGCCGAGGTCGATCCAGTTCTGGATCGAAAAGGTTTGATGTCCTTCGACGTCCTCCTGCGCGACGTGCCGGTCGTGCGGACGGTCGCCCTCGGTCCTGCCCACGGCGAGGGCACCCGTTCCGGCGGCTTTCCACGTTGCTGACTGCTCTTTCCGGCGCGCGAACGTCACGTACCACGGAAAAGGTTGTATCGGATTGAGGTCTGCGGATCGTTGCGGACATCGATACAGTCAACCGGCAAGGGCACCCTGACGGGGAGGGTGGTGCTGGTGGTAACGCTTGTCCAAAAACAGGATCCGGTCGCTTTCCACATCGTTCTGATCGCCGCGGCGACCGCCGGCGTCGTCGCCCAGGGCGGCTTCTATCCGCCGGGCAGGCTGCTCGTGACCGCGCTGGTCGCGGTGGCGTTCGGGCTCGCGCTGCACACCAGACGCGACCTGCTCAAAGGGCTCGGCCCGATCCTCGGCACCGCCGGCGCGGTCGCCGCCTGGGCGCTGCTGCGGGGCGTGACGAGCGGCGGTCTGCCGGTCGCGGCGGCCATCACGGCGAGCCTCGCAACCCTGGTCGCGGCCGTCGCGATGGTGCGCATCACCGGCCCCGCCGCCCGGCGCTGGATCACGTCCGGCCTGGTCGGGCTCGGCACGCTGGTGGCCGTCACCGGCTGGGCAGGTGTCGCGTGGCGCCTCGAGCGCTGGTCCGTGCTGGTCGAGTCGACGCTGTGGCGCGCCTCCTCCACCCTCACCTACTCCAACGCCGCCGCCGCGGTCCTCGCGGTCACCGCGCTGCTGGCCCTCGCGCTGGTCCTGGAGGGTCCCACCATCTGGTGGCGGCCCTGCGCGGCCTATCTCACGCAGGTGGGGCTCGCCGCGACGCTGAGCCGAGCGGGGGCGCTCGCCTTCGCCGCGGGGTTGCTCGTCCTTGCGGCGGCCGCTGGTATGCGACCCGTGCTCCGTCACGCGGTGCCGGCTGCCGCCGGTGCGCTGGTCGCCTTGGCCGCGCTGGTCCCGTCGTTCCCGGTCGCGGCCGCACCGCAGCCGCTGCTCGCCCTCGGCGGCCTGCTGCTCGGCGGCGCCGTGGCCGTCCTGCTGCCCCGGCTGCGGCTGGTCTACGTCGTCCTGGCCGGGTCGGCCCTCCTCCTCGCGGGGTGGCTGCTGTTTCCGGGCTGGGATGCCGTGCTGGCCAGGCGGGCGACCTTCGCCTCCCGGGGGCGCTCCGGGGCGACGTCCTCGGCGCTGGACCTGGTCGCCGCGCATCCCTGGATCGGCAGCGGCCCCGGGCAGGGGCGGTTCTTCTGGACCGACCACACCGGCCAGATGGTCGTGAGCCGGTGGGTGCACAACGAATACCTGCAATGGCTGGTCGACCTGGGCGCGGTCGGCCTGGTGCTGCTGCTGTCCCTCGGCGCCGCCCTGTTCGTCTTCGCGCGCCGGCGCGATTCCTCACCGCTGTGGGCCGGGGCGGTCGCCGCCATCGCCGCGCTCGCGCTGCACAGCGCCTTTGACTTCCTGTGGGAGCTGGCGGTCGTCCCGCTGCTCCTCGGTGTCCTCGTGGGCATCGCGGGTCCCTCCCACGGCGAAGAGTCCGCACCATCACCCAACGGGGAGGAAACACCATGAACGTCACCAGGTCCAAGCTCGGCGTCGCGGCCCTCGCGATCGGCGGTGTCCTCGCGTTCGCCGTCCCGGCCGGCGCCGCCGTCAACCTCCAGTCGGAGTCCCCGGGCGCCCCGACCGTGAAGATCGTCAAGCAGGCGAAGCTGAAGGCCAACGGGGCCGCGACCATCGTGACCCTGACCGTCACCTGCCCCGCCGGCTGGACCTTCTCCGCCAACGCCAGCGTCACCCAGACCGTCGGCAGCATCACCACCGGCGGCAGCAACCACACCGCCGACACCACCTGCACCGGCGTGGCCCAGAAGGTGAAGATCCCCGTGACGGCGTCCCCGGCCCCGTTCCAGCTCGGCGTGGCCTACGCACTCGGCGAACTGTCGGTCCGCAGCCCCAACTACTACTACGCCTACGCCAACACCGGCCGCGAGATCGTCAACGTCGAATCCTGACACCCCTGACGGGGCGCGCCGGCTCGCCGGCGCGCCCCTCCCAGACTCCAGCCGGGCATTGGCCAACGGTTCACCAACGGGGGTGGCCAATCCCCGGCTGGCTCCTGGTCCACGGCCGTCGCCGTCGCCGGGGATGCGAGCATCAGCGCGAACCGGCTGCCGGTCACGATCGACCGGCGACGCCACGAAGGGAACCCGCGCGCATGGCATTTCGACTGGACGGTCCGGTGCTGGAGGGCGCCGAAACTGTTGCTCTTCCGGCACGCGTTCGAGGTGTGGCAGGTGGCCCGGGTGGACCTGAAGACCGACGCCCGCAACGCCCGGTCCCGGGCCGCCATCTGGAGGCCCGGCTGGCGCCGCCGAACGCAGGTCCACAGTAGACAGCGGACCGGCGGTCCGGCCCGCATGGTGTGGCTCTCATCCGGCATGCGTCCTGCCTGATTTCGCACGTTGAAGTGGTCCCGGTGTCTGGGTTGCGGGGTCGGGCGGTGTCTTGATCCGGCCCACTCGCCGGTTGCCGCGAAGTTCACCGAACAGAATTCTTCCGCCACGTCGTCGGTTCTGGTAGCCACCTCGCGCCGGTGGAAGGATTGCTGACCATGACCGACGCTAGACCGCTGGGCGCTGACGAGGCCACGTTCATCGCGGTGGTTCGCTCAGGCGATACGGCGCGGTTCGCGCTCATCACGGAGCGCCACCGGCGTGAGCTGCAGGTGCACTGCTACCGGATGCTTGCGAACTACGAGGACGCCCAGGACATGACGCAGGAGACGTTCCTGCGAGCGTGGAACAAGCGGGAGTCGTTCAGGGGCCACGCTGCGCTGCGGACCTGGCTGTACCGGATCGCGACGAACGTCTGCCTTGACTTCCTGGAGAAGCGCAATGACCGCACACCCGTACCGTCCGGGCTGTCGGACTCCAGCTCCGAGGTGCTGTACCTGCAGCCGTACCCCGACCGGATGCTCCCCGAGGACCCGCAGGAATCGGTGGTGGCGCGGGAGACGATCGAGCTGGCGTTCATCGTCGCCGTCCAGCACCTGCCGCCGCGGCAGCGGGCGGTGTTCATCCTGCGCGACGTCGTCGGCTGGCCGACGTCGAAGGCCGCCGACGCCCTCGATCTGACCACCGCATCGGTGACCAGCGCGCTGCAGCGGGCGCGCGTGACGATGCGCGAGCAGCTGCCCGACCGCCGCCTCGACTGGCGGAGCCCCGCCGCCCACGAGCTGTCGAATGACGAGCGCGGCGTGGTGAAGTCATACATCGACGCCCATGAGCGCAACGACCTCGACGGGCTGATGTCCCTGCTGCGCGACGACCTGCGCTTCGTGATGCTGCCCGAGGCGGGCACCTCGGTCATCACGGCCAAGGACGCGGTGGACGGCTGGGTCTCCGGTGGGCTCTTCCAGCCCGGCTACGACGACTGGCGCTGTATCGCCACGGCGGTCAACCGCATGCCCGCCGCCGCGCTGTACCTCCGCGCCCCTGACGACCCGGAGTACCGGCTGTTCAGCATCGCGGTCCTGCACATCGTCGACGGGAAGATCGCCGAGCTCACCGGATTCGACGCCACCGGCAAACCATGGCTGGACCTGCCCCCGACACTGTGATCAGACAGGTCCCCGTCGTCGACGAGTCCAGCGGCACGGGCCGGCGTCACCGAAGTCACCGCGGAATGAGCACCCCGACCAGCTGAACACCAAACGCGACAACGCGAACACCACCGCCCCGCCGGCGTTGCCGGCGGGGCATCTTGATGCCCGAAGAACGTCAGGAAGGATTTCGACCCGGCCTCACGAACCGGGCAACTGGCCCGTGCTCATCGCCTCGTCTCGTATCGGGTCAGCACGACGCCGCCGGGAAATGTCCGCGTCTCCACGAGGTTCAGCTTCACCCAGCTGTCCAGCGCGGTGAAGAACGGCGTGCCGCCGCCCACCAGGACCGGCACGGTGACCAGCAGGTACTCGTCGATCAGCCCGGCCCGCATGGCCGCCCCGGCGAGCGTCGCGCCGCCGATGTCCATCGGGCCGGCGTCCTCTGTCTTGAGCCGGGTGATCTCGGTGACCGCGTCGCCGGTGACCAGGCGGGTGTTCCAGTCGACCGTGCTGATCGTCGAGGAGAACACCACCTTCGGCATGTCCCGCCAGCGGCGGGCGTACTCGATTACCGCCTGTGTGGCGCCGGGCTGCTGGTCGGCGGTCGCCCAGGGGGAACTCATCGCCTCCCACAGCTTGCGCCCATACAGCGCCAGGCCCGTCGCTCCCACCCGGTCGGACCACCACTGGAACAGCTCGTCGCTCGGCGGCAAGTCCCGTCCCTCATCGCCACTCCAGCCGAGGTCGCCGCCGGGCGCGGCGATGTAACCGTCCAGGGTCACATTCATGCCGAAGGTCAGTTTCCGCATCATGCCAGCCTCTCTCGTAAGTCGATCTCATACGTACAGACGGGCGCCGCGCGAAATACTCATCGGTGCGCGCTGCTGGCAGACACAAGGTCACCGCGCGGACATGGCCGGCCAACCGCATCCCCTGCGGCACGGCGGCATCCAGCAGGCAGCCTGACACCGGTCGGCGGGCGAACCTGGCGGGCGCCCACAGCCGGACACGTATGAACCTGACCCCCGCAACCGGTTTCCGGGGGCGGTGCAAAACCCGACCCGGCCAACGCAAACGCCCTGACCAGGGAACCCCTGGTCAGGGCGTTGTTGCCAGAGCCGCCTGACGGAATCGAACCGTTGACCTGTTCATTACGAGTGAATCGCTCGGCGGGTGAAGGCGAGGGGACGCCTCCGAACGGCCGGGGGAGTGCCGCTGTGCGTCGACGAGGTGAGGGTTCCGCTCAGCTGGTCAGGTCCGCCGCCGAATGGACGATGGTGGGAGAGGACCGGCGGGCGAGGCGGTGGACCGCCGTGCTCTGGGGGCTCGGCGGGCTGTACGGGCTCACGCTGGGCGGCGTTCTCGTCGCGATCTGGACCGGGGGCGTGCCGGTCGACGCGGCGGCGGGGGTCGGCAGCCTGCTGTTCGGCGCCGTCGGGCTGGTCTGTGCCGCGGTAGCGGCCCGGCACGGGTGGCTTGACGGGCGGACCCGGCGTGCCTGGCGGTTCATGGCGTTCGGGTACGGGCTGGCGCTCGGTGTGCCGGTCATCTTCACCGTCACGGGGCCGGAGCCGTTCCCGGCGGCCGGGGATGTGGCGCATCTGGCGTTCGTGCTGATGCTGCTGGTCGCGGTGCAGGCCTTCCCGCTGCACGCCGCCACCCGGAACGAGCGCCGCAGGCATGTCCTCGACGCGGCGACGGTGCTCGCGGGTGCGGCCATGACGATGTGGTACTTCGTCGTCGGGCCGTACATCGTGGCGAAGGGGGCGTCGGTCGGGACGGTGGTCGCCGCGGCCGCCTATCCCGCCGCTGACCTCGCGTTGCTGTTCGGGCTCGCCAAGGTGTTCCTGCGCGGGGCCGATCCGGCGTCGCGGCGACCGCTGGGCATCGTGGCCGCCGGGATGTTCGTGTACACGATCGGCGACGGCTACCTGGGGTACACGCAGGCCCACGCCGACCAGGTGGAGCGCACCGCGTGGCAGTTCGTCTGCTGGTGCACGGCATACTTCCTGCTGGCGGTCGCCGCGGTCGAGCAGAACCGCCGGGCGAGCCGCCGTGCCGCCGACAACACCAGGCCGCGGGACGGCAGGACCAGCAGGACCAGGATGCTGCCGTACGTGGCGATCGGCGTCGGCTACGCGGTGCTGATCGTGGCGGCGGTGCGGCAGGAGCAGGCGTACCCGTGGTCGGGGCTCGTCGTCGGCGCCTTCGGCATCACCGGGCTGGTCGTGCTGCGGCAGGTGCTGGTCCAGCAGGAGAGCCGCGAGATGGCGGTCACCGACGGGCTCACCGGGCTGGCCAACCGCTCCCGCGTCCACGAGGTCCTGGGGCGGGCCCTCGCGCACGGCCGGCGCTCGGGCCACAGCACCGCCGTGCTGCTGCTCGACATGGACGGACTCAAGCAGGTCAACGATGCCCTCGGGCACGAGGCGGGGGACCGGCTGCTGGTCGAGTTCGGCGAGATGATGCGCCGCGGCGTGCTCGGCGGTGACCTGGTCGGCCGGCTCGGCGGCGACGAGTTCGCGGTGGTGCTGCACGACATCGGCAAGGTCGACCACGCCGTCGCCGTCGCCAGGCGGATCGCGGCCGCCACCGAGCAGCCGATCGCCTTCGGCGGGCAGCGCCTGCGCGCGTCGGCGAGCGTCGGCATCGCGATCGCCGGGCCCGGCGAGTGCACCACCGACGAGCTGCTGCACCGCGCCGACCTTGCCATGCACCAGGCGAAGCGGCGCACCGGCGGCACCCGCTGGCAGTGCTGGGACGGCGGCCTCGCCGACGAGGCCGAGCTGTCGCTGGAGCAGGAGCTGCCCGCCGCGATCGCCGGCGGGCAACTGCGCCTGCTGTTCCAGCCGATCGTCGCCCTGCCCACCCGCGAGGTCGCCGGCGTCGAGGCGCTGGTGCGGTGGGAGCACCCGGTGCGCGGGATGCTCGCGCCGGAGACGTTCGTGCCGCTCGCCGAGCGCACCGAGGCGATCGAGGAGCTCGGCCGCTGGGTCCTGGAGCAGGCCTGCGCCCAGGCCAAGCGGTGGCAGCGGCGGGTGCCGTCGCTGCAGCTCAACGTCAACATCTCGCCGCGGCAGCTGGACAACCAGGGCTTCACCGGTGAGGTGCTGGAGATCCTGGACCGGACCGGGTTCTTCGCCGGGCATCTGGTGCTGGAGGTGCCCGAGAGCGCGGTCGTCGGCGAGGCCGACCCGATCGCGCAGCTGGAGGCGCTGAGCACGGCCGGAATCCGCATCGCGCTGGACGACTTCGGCACCGGCTACTCGTCGCTGCGCTACCTGACCCGGCTGCCGGTCGACGCGCTCAAGCTCGACAGCTGCTTCGTCGCGGAGCTCGACGGCACGTCGAAGGGCTCGGCGGTCGCCCAGGCGGTGCTGCGGCTCGGTCAGATGCTGCACCTGGACACGGTCGCCGAGGGCGTCGAGGGCGAGGCGCAGGCGCGCGAGCTGACGCTGCTGGGCTGCGAGAAGGCGCAGGGCATCTACTTCTCCGGCCCGGTCCCGCCCGGCGACCTGGAGCGCCAGCTCCCGGTGGACACAGTGGCGGGCTGAGGCGCTGCGAGTGATACTCGTCGCACCATGCGTGACTCTGTGCGTCTTCGTGCGGCCGTCGCACTCCTCGCCGCCACGGGGGCGACCGCGCTCGGGGTGAGCGGCGCCCTCCCCGGGGTGTTCGTCGTGCTCCCCGTGGCGGCCGCCGCCGCGCTCGCCGGCACCTTGCTCGGCCTGGCGGGCGCGGCGATCTGGCTCCCGGCGGCGCTGCTGCTGTGGTGGCTGCACCCTGATGTCGCTCTCGGCGTCGGTACGACCGCCGCCGGCGCGACGGATGCCGTGCTCTTCGGGGTCGTGGCCGTCGCCGGGCTGCTGCCGGTGCTGGCGCTGCGGGTCCGGCGGGTGTGGGCGGCGCGGGGAGAGCGGATGCGGATCGAGGCGCGGGCCGCCGCCGCGGCCGCGGAGCGCGCCAGGCTCGCCCGCGAGATGCACGACTCACTGAGCAAGACCCTCGACGCGATCGCCCTCGGCGCCGCCGCCCTGCCGGGCACCCTGGCCGAGCCGGACCGGGCCAGCCGGCTCGCGGCGACGCTGCGCGACGGGTCCCTCGACGCGGCCCGCGACGCCCGCGTGCTCATCGACGAGCTGCGGTCCAACCCGGCCGACGCGCCGCTGTCCGACGTCGTCGCCGCGATCGGCCGGGAATGGTCGGTGACCAGCGGCGTCGGGGTCATCCTGCACAACGCCGACGTCGACGCCGCGCCCGAGGTCGGCATCGAGCTGTGCTGGATCCTGCGGGAGGCGCTGCGCAACGTCGCCGCGCACGCGCGCGCCGAGCTGGTCGCGGTGACGCTGACCCGGTCCGGCGGCCTGGTGACCCTGGAGGTCCGCGACGACGGCGCCGGCTTCACCGTGCCCGGCGACCTGAGCCTGCTGCAGCGGGCGGGCAGCCACGGGCTCGTCGGGATGGACGAGCGGGCCCGGGTGTGCGGCGGGACGCTGACCGTGTGGTCGGGCCCCGGCCGCGGCAGCCGGGTCACCGCGGTCGTGCCGGCCGAGCCGGTGCCGGTCGCCGCGCCGCCGTCGCGCCGGCTGCGGGTGCTCGTCGGTGCCGTCGCGGCCGCCCTGCCGGTGGCGCTGATCCTGCCGTTCGGCGGGTCGGCGGACCCGCCCGGGCTCGCCGCGCCGGCCGTGCCGACCCCGTCGGTCCTCAGTGGACAGACGGTGGGCGCCGCGCCGTCCGTCCCGCCCCCGGTGACGGCGACGAGCGTCGCACCGGCCACCACGAGGTCCCCCAAAGGCTCCGCCGGTGTCCCGTCGAGCCCCACTGCTGTTCCTGGCGTCGGAGGCGTATCCGGTACCGACGCCGCGAACGCATGCAGGGTGCGCTATTCCAAGCGGAACGAGTGGGACCCGGGGTTCGTCGCCGACGTGGTGCTCACCAACACCGGCACCCGGGCGCTGGACGGCTGGTCGCTGCGCTTCGAATACGGCTCGGGCCAGAAGCTGACCAGCTACTGGGGCGCGGTCGCGACGCAGTCGGGCGCGGCGGTCGTGGTCGAGGACGGCGGGGTCACGCCGAAGGTGCCGCCGAACGGGACCGTCACCTTCGGGCTGCAGGGCACCTGGCAGGGCGCGAACCCGGCGCCGACCGCCTTCACCCTGAACGGCGTTCGGTGCGGCTGAGCCACTGCACGATCGCCTCGGTGCGGTTGTTGACGCGCAGCTTGAGGTAGATCTGGCTGACCCGGTTGCGGACCGTCTTCTCGGCCAGGTCGAGGCGCACGGCGATCGCCGCGTTGGGCTCGCCGGCCGCGATCAGCTCCATGATCTCGTGCTCGCGGCGGGTGAGCGGCTGGTGCAGCAGCGCCGGCGCCCGGTCGGCCGTGCGGTGCTGCACGTGATCGACCACGATGGACAGTGGCACCGGCGAGAGCCGGCTGTGCCCGTCGGCGGTGGCGCGGGCCGCGTCCAGCAGGTCCGCCCGCGTGTACTGGCCCTCCACCAGTAGGCTGCGCGCGCCGGCCCGCAGCATCGGCACCACGTCGCCGGGGACCACGGCGAACGCGACGACCAGGACCGGCGGCCGGGGCGGCGGCAGCGTGGCGAGCGCGGTCAGCTCGCGGATCGGCGCGTGGGTGTGCAGCACGACGAGATCGGCGTCGATCCGGCCGCCGTTGAGCACGTGCAGCAACGGGCGCACTTCGAGTGCCCCGGCGCACGGGCGCAGCAGCTCGGCGAGGCTGTTGCCGGTGGAGCTGATGACCAGGACCCGCATGCCGTCACGACACCACGGGTACGTCGCATTGGCAACGCTTCTCGAAACTCCCGGTGGGTGCGTTCGCGGTGTTTTTCGAGGTACGGCGCGGGACGCACCCAACGGATTTGGGTGTCCGCCCCGCGGAACTCAGGTGTTCCAGCGCCGGATCGCGCCGGCCCGGCTGGTGACGCCGAGCTTGGCGAAGACCCGGTTCACGTGATTTTCGACCGTCTTCGATGAAAGGACCAGCGTCGCGGCGATGTCCCCATTGGACAGTCCGCGGGCGATCAGGTCCATCACCTCCGCCTCGCGCTGCGACAGGCCGTGCCGCGCGGGCGTCTGCCGCACGGCGGAGACCAGCACCCGCGCGGCGCTCGGCGACAGGTGCGACTCGCCGCCGGCCACCGCGCGGACCGCGTGCAGCAGCTCGGCCGGGCCGAACTGGCCGTGCACCAGGAACCCGATCGCGCCGGAACGCACCGCGTCCAGCACCGTGCGGTCGTCGGCGCTGCGGGTCAGCATCAGGACCCGGCTGTGCGCGCTGATCGCCCCGACCACGGACAGGCCGTCGCGGACCGGCATGCGGTGGTCCAGCAGCGTGACGTCGGGGCGGTGCCGCCGGGCGAGCTGGAGGGCCTCGGCGCCGTTGGCCGCCTCGGCGACGACGGTGAGGTCACTGGTGAGCATTTCGCGGACGACGGCCCTGACCACGCTGTTGTCGTCGGCGATAAGGACTGTCGTCAATGCCGGGACCTCCTTGCGTGGTGTCCCGGTGTGCCACGGGACAAGCGTGCCAACGATGTTCGCCATTGTTTCGCGGCGGTGTCGACATGCTTACGCTACCCGTCACCGGGAGCGCTCCCAGGTGCGCCGCCACCGCTTGGGAGCGCTCCCGGTTCTGGACCGCCATCTAGAAAGGGCTTCGCATGCGCCTCCACCGAAGGTTGCTGGCCGCCGTCGCGGCCGCGCTGCTGGTGCCTCTCGCGCCGTTCGTCTCGTCGGCTCCGGCCACCGCCGCGGACACCGCGGACTGGCTGCACACTTCCGGCAACAAGATCGTCGACAGTCAGGGCAACGAGGTCTGGCTGACCGGCACCAACTGGTTCGGCTTCAACGCCACCGAGCGGGTCTTCCACGGCCTGTGGAGCGGCAACATGACCGAGATCACCAGGTCGATGGCCGACCGCGGCATCAACATCGTCCGGGTGCCGATCTCGACCCAGCTGCTGCTGGAGTGGAAGGCCGGCCAGGCCGCCGTCCCCAGCGGCGTCAACACCTACGCCAACCCCGAGCTGGTCGGCAAGACCACGCTGCAGGTCTTCGACGCCTTCCTCGCGCTGTGCCAGCAGTTCGGCATCAAGGTGATGCTCGACGTGCACTCCGCCGAGGCCGACAACTCCGGGCACATCTACCCGGTGTGGTGGAAGGGCTCGATCACGTCCGAGCTGTTCTACCAGGCGTGGGAGTGGGTGATCGACCGGTACAAGACCAACGACACGCTGGTCGCGGCCGACATCAAGAACGAGCCGCACGGCAAGTGGTCGGAGTCGCCGCGGGCGAAGTGGGACAACTCCACCGACCAGGACAACTTCAAGAACACCTGCCAGGTCGCCGGCAACCGGATCCTCGCGAAGAACCCGAACATGCTCATCCTCTGCGAGGGCATCGAGATCTTCCCGAAGAACGGCACCAACTGGTCCTCCACCGCCGAGGCCGACTACTACGGCAACTGGTGGGGCGGCAACCTGCGCGGGGTCAAGAACTACCCGGTGAACCTGGGCAACCACATCGTCTACTCGCCGCACGACTACGGCCCGCTGGTCTACGAGCAGCCGTGGTTCTCCAAGCCGTTCGACAAGGCGTCGCTGACCACCGACGTGTGGCAGCCGAACTGGCTGTACATCCACACCGAGAACACCGCGCCGCTGCTCGTCGGTGAGTGGGGCGGCCGGCTCGGGCAGGACGCGCGTCAGGACAAGTGGATGTACGCCCTGCGCGACACCATCATCGAGAAGCGCATCAGCCAGACCTTCTGGGTGCTCAACCCCAACTCCGGCGACACCGGCGGCCTGCTGCTGGACGACTGGAAGACCTGGGACGAGGCCAAGTACGCGATGCTGAAGCCGGCGCTGTGGCAGTACCAGAACAAGTTCGTCGGCCTCGACCACACGGTCAAGCTCGGCGCCAACGGTCTGAGCCTCAACGACCGCTACGGCTCGGTCGCCGACACCACCGCGCCGACCGTGCCGGCCGGGCTGACCGTCGCCGGGACCACCGGCACCAGCGTCTCGCTGACCTGGACCGCGTCGACCGACAACAGCGGCACCGTCGCCGGATACGACATCTACCGCGGCGCCACCAAGGTCGGCACCTCGGCCACGGCGTCCTTCACGGACACCGGGCTGACCCCGAGCACCACCTACAGCTACACCGTGCGGGCCTTCGACGGGGCGGGCAACGTCTCCGCGGCCTCGGCCGCCCGCACCGCCACCACGACGAGCACGCCGGTCGACACCACGCCGCCGACGGTGCCGGGCGGGCTGACCGTCACCGGCACCACGACCAGCGGTGTCTCCCTGTCGTGGACCGCGTCGACCGACAACAGCGGCTCGGTCGCGGGCTACGACGTCTACCGGGGCGGCACCAAGGTCGGCACCGTCGCCGGGCTGACCTATGTCGACAGTGGCCTCGCGGCCGACACCACGTACAGCTACACCGTGCGGGCCGTGGACGCGGCCGGCAACGCCTCCGCACAGACCGCGGCGGTCACCGGCAGGACCGCGGCCAACCCGACCGGGGTGGTGCGGGTGCAGTACCGCAACAACAGCGTCCCGACCAACGACCAGGAGATCAAGCCCGGCCTCCAGGTCGTCAACGGCGGCAGCACGGCGCTCGCGCTGAACACCGTCGCGGTCCGCTACTACTTCACCCGCGACGGCGGCAGCTACGCCATCTGGTGCGACTGGGCCGTCGTCGGCTGCGGCAACCTCGCGACCCGGGTCGTGAACCTGCCGTCGGCGGTCAACGGTGCCGACGCGTACATCGAGGTCACCTTCACCGGTGGCAGCGTGGCGCCCGGCGGCAACAGCGGCGAGGTCCAGCTGCGGGTCAGCCGCACCGACTGGCAGCCGGTCAACGAGACCAACGACTACAGCCGCGGCGCGGGGACGTCCTTCGCGGACGCGACCACGGTGCCGGCCTTCATCGGCGGTTCTCTGGCCTGGGGCGTCGTCCCGGCCTGATGCTCCTGTTCGTGGACGGGTGGCGCGGTCTCCGCGTCACCCGTCCGGGCTCTGCCCTGAAACTCGCACCAATCCGAACACCCGGGGCGCTCCGAAGACATGGTGTACATCCGCTTACGAAGGGAAATATCACCATGCGCGCCTTCAAGCTCGTCGCCGTCGCCGCGGCGGCCGTGTTCGCCCTGTCGGCCACGGCCGCCTGCGGTTCCTCGTCCGACGACAAGGACACGGCCGCTCCGGCGATGACCACCGGAGCGGCGACCACCATGGCCGCGCCGAGCAGCGCCGCCCCCATGTCGGACGCGCCGTTCGGGGCGGGCTGTGCCGCGGTCCCGACCGACCCGGCCAACGCCGGCAGCTTCACCGCCATGGCCAAGGTGCCCGTCGGCACCGCCGCGGCCGGCAACCCGGTGCTGAAGACCCTCGTCACCGCGGCCAAGCAGGCCAACCTCGTCGACTCGCTCAACACCCTGCCGGCGGCCACCGTCTTCGCGCCGACCGACTCCGCGTTCGCGAAGATCCCGGCGGCGGACCTGCAGAAGGTCCTCGCCGACAACAAGACCCTCACCGGCATCCTCACCTACCACGTGGTGCCCGAGAAGCTCACCCCCGCGCAGCTCGCCGGCTCGCACAAGACCCTGCAGGGCACCGAGCTGGCGGTGACCGGCAGCGGCACCAGCTTCACCGTCAACGGCGCCTCGATGGTCATCTGCGGCAACGTCCAGACCGCCAACGCCATCGTGTACATCGTGGACACCGTCCTCATGCCGAAGGCCTGATCCTCGCGATGAAGCTTCGAGCCGCCCTCGCGGGCATTCTCGCCGCCGCCGCGGGGATCGCCACCGGTGAACTGTTCGCCGCGCTGGTCGTCCCCGCCGCGGGACCGGTCGTCGGAGTCGGGGGCGTCATCATCGACGCCACCCCGACCCCGGTGAAGGAGTGGGCGGTCCGCACCTTCGGCACCAACGACAAGCCGCTGCTGCTGACCGGCATCGCGGCCGGGCTGATCGTCTTCGCCGCGGTGGTGGGCGTGCTCGGAGCGCGCCGGCGGGTCTACGGACTCGCCGGCGCGGCGGTCCTCGGGGTGGCCGGCGCGCTCGCCGCCGCCAGCCGGCCCGCCGCCGGACCGCTCGACGGCCTGCCGTCCCTGCTCGGGGGCCTGGTCGCGGCCGGTGCACTGGTCCTGCTGCTGCGCACCCTGTCCGCCGCCGCGCCCGTCGCCGCCGCCACCGGGTTTGCCCGGCTCCTCGATCGGCGTCGCTTCCTCGGCACCGCCGCGGTCATCGCCGGCGGAGCGGCGGCCGCCGGTGGAGGGGCCGCCGCCCTGCACATCGCCGGGCGCAGCGCCGCCGACCGGTCCCGGGAGTCGATCAGGCTGCCCGCGCCCGCGTCGGCCGCCCCGCCGCTGCCCGGCGGCCTGGACGAGGGGTTCGTGACCGCGAACCGGGACTTCTACCGGGTCGACACCGCGCTCACCGTGCCCCGTGTCGATGCCGGCTCCTGGCGGCTCAAGATCAAGGGAATGGTCGGGCGGCCGGTCGAGCTGTCGTTCGACGACCTGCTGCGCCGGCCGCTGATCGAGCGGGACATCACGCTCAACTGCGTCTCCAACGAGGTCGGCGGGCCATACGTGGGGACGGCCCGCTGGCTGGGCGTACACCTGGCGGAACTGCTGCGCGAGGTCCGGCCCTCACCAGAGGCGGATCAGCTCGTCGCGCGGTCCGTGGAAGGCATGACGATCGGGACGCCGCTGTCCGTGGTGCTCGACGGGCGCGACGCCATGCTCTGCGTCGGCATGAACGGCGAGCCGCTCCCGCTCGACCACGGTTTCCCCGTGCGGATGCTCACCCCCGGCCTGTACGGCTACGCGGGCGCCTGCAAGTGGGTGACGGAGCTGGAACTGACGACGTTCGACGCGTACGACGCGTACTGGGTGGAGCGCGGCTGGGCCGCCCGCGGGCCGGTGAAGACGGCGTCACGGATCGACCGGCCACTGCCCTTCGCCCGGTTGTCCGCCGGTACGGTCCGCGTCGCCGGCGTCGCGTGGGCGCAGGGCCGTGGCATCGCCGCCGTGGAGGTGCAGGCCGACGACGGGCCGTGGCAGGCTGCCACGCTGCTGCCGTCGCCGACGAACGACACGTGGGTGCAGTGGCGCCTCGACTGGGCCGCCACGCGCGGCAGTCACCTGCTGAAGGTCCGGGCCACCGACAAGACGGGTGCGGTGCAGCCCGCCGAGCGGGTGACGCCGTTCCCGGACGGCGCGACCGGCTGGCACTCGGTGACCGTGACGGTTCAGTAGCGTTCTTCGTACGCCTGCCGGGAACCGCAGACCGAGGCGCGGCTGCACGAGCAGCGCGACCCGTCGGCGTCCATCCGCACGGTGACGGAGTCGCGCGGCACGCTGTGCCCGACGACGCGGCCCTCACCCGTCGGCGTGGACACGCGGGTGCCGACGGCCGGCGCGGTGGCCTGGAACTGCTGATACAGGGGATGCTCGTACTTGAGGCAGCACATCAACCGTCCGCAGGCGCCGGAGATGCGCAACGGATTGAGCGGCAGGTCCTGATCCTTCGCCATCCGGATGGTGACCGGCTCGAAGTCGTTGAGGAACGTGGCGCAGCACAGGTCGCGCCCGCACGAGCCGATGCCGCCCTGGACCCTGGCCGAGTCCCGCGCGGACAGCTGGCGCAGCTCCACGCGGCAGTGCAGCGTGGCGCCCAGATCCCGGACCAGCGAGCGGAAATCCACCCGATGGGGTGCGGTGAAATAGATCGTGGTCCGCGCGCCCTGACCGCCCGAGCCGTCCAGCACGTGGTCCACTGCGACGACCTTCATCGGCAGCTCGTGATCGCGGATCAGCTTCTTCGCGGCGACCTTGGCCTCGGCCTTGCGCTTGCGCAGCAGCTCGTCGCGGCGCAGGTCGTCGTCCGCTGCCATGGCGACCAGGCGCGGGAAGCCCTCGGTCTCCTCGCTGACCCACTGCGCGGCCCAGACGCACTCGGCCACCTCGGGGCCGTCGTCGGTCGGGATCAGCACCCGGTCGCCCACGCCCGGACGGAACTCGCCGGGGTCGAAATAGAACAGCCGCCCGTAGCGATTGAAGCTCACCGCGCACAGCATGCCCATGGCGCTCACAGTAACGCGGATCATTGGCAGTTCCATATGGCCTGCGGCTATCGCCCCCGAAAGTCCATTTTGGCTCTTTTGGGGGATACCGTAGCTATTCCAACTACTTCGTCGTTACTAGTGCGGATGAGCCCGCAAAAAGGGCCGTAACTCCGGCCGAGAAGGGCTCGTTGGGGGCAGCAGTGGCACGCCCCCCGGCGAGCTACCCCCGTACTCCCGGTCTCGGAGGACCTCAAGCATGACGTCTCCTGTTGCTTCCGCACGCCCGAAAACAGCCCGGACCTTCGCCGCCCTCGCCGCAACGGCGTTGGTCGGGGCGCTGAGCCCGGTCGCGTTGGCGGCACCCGCGGTGGCGGCACCGGCCGACGCGGCCTGCCCAGAGGGCTTCGGTGCCACCGCCGCCAGCAACACTCTCGCGCTCGGCCGTGTCGACCTGCGCGCCACCGGCCTGCCCGGCGTTGTCCTGCCCGAACTCCGTATCGCCACCACCCACTCCGGCCTCGCCGGGGGCGACCTGCGCGCCGCCGCCGACGCCCGCTACCTGCGCAGCAGCGGCGACCTGCCGGCCGGGGTGCTCGGGCCCAGGGCGTATCAGGAAGCGCCGCCGACGCACAGCGGGCCCGACGTCGTGAACGTGGCCGGCGTCGACCTGGGCGCGCTGCGGCTGGGCACCGGCGGCCTGCGCGCCCAGGCGTCGTGGAACAACGCCCGCCGCTGCACCACCGCTGACGGCCCGCGCGCCGCCTCGGAGGCGAAGCTCGCCGGGATCACCGTCCTGCCGGGCCGCAACGGGCGCGCCCTGCTGCGCATCAACGCCGTCGAGAGCGCCACCGTCACCGGCGTCGGCGAGGCCGGCGGCCGCCCCGCCGCGGTCTCCACCGCGACCGGCGGGATCGCCGACTTCAAGCTCCTCGACAACGGGCCCACCGCGATCGGCGTACGGGTCGTCAGCCAGCCGACGCTGCGCGCTCTCGCCGGCACCAGGAAGACGGTCGACTACACCGCTCCCGTCCTCGAGATCACCGTCCCCGGCCAGGCGCCGATCCGGGTCTCCTCGGCCGGCTCCCACGTGGACGTGGTCGTGCCCCTCAACGCCGGGAGCCTGGAGGCCGCCACCGACCTGGCCCGCACCGAGAACCTCCCGCTGCTGGGCGGCCTGCCGCTGCTCGACCTGCTGACCGGCATCACCAGCGCGGTCTCGGGCGTCGTCGGCGGCGCCACGGCGATCCTGCCCGGTGCGGACCTCAACAGCCTGCTCGGCGGCCTGCCCGGCCTGCCGGCGGTCGGCGGTCTGCTCGGCACCGGCTCTGGTGCTGCCGCCGCCCCGCCTGCCGCCGAGAGCACCGCTGCCTCGTCCAAGGGCGGGGTCGTGGTCCTGCGGGTCGAACTGGGCACGGTCGAGAAGCAGTTCAGCTCCACCGGCGTCTACGCCAAGGCCGCCTCGGTCCGCGTCAAACTGATTTCCCGCAACACCTGGAAGTCCACCGGCGGCTACGGCCATGGCGACTCGGGCCCCGCCGACAAGACCTCCCTCATCGACCTGGGCATCTGCACCCTCGAAACGGCAGCGGCCGCCCCGAATGCCCCCGCCGGCCCCGGTGCCACCACCGGCCCGGACGACGACGGCGGCTACGGCCCGGACGACGACGATGACGACGACGGTTACGGCGGTCACGACGGTGGCGGCACGGGCGGCACGGGCGGCACCGGCGGCAACGGCGGCCAGGCCGGCGGTGGCCTCCCGGTGACCGGCAGCAACGTGGCCCTGATGCTCGGCGGCGGCGTCCTCCTCGTCGTCGGCGGCCGCCTCCTGCAGATCCTGGCCCGCCGCAGAGCTGCCTGAAGGCTGTTACCCGCTGTTACCCGCTGTTACCCGCCTGTCGCCTTCGGCGATAGCTCGCTGCCCCACGCTCCGCGCGGGTCCCGCCGGGGGATTCTCACCCCGGACCCCCAATGCGCCGCTGCGCGGCGCACTGCCTGCTTGCGCGGCAGGCTCACACGCATGCGCGTGGCATCACCGTGGCCCCCGCCGCGCTTCCCCGTGATCCGGAAGACTTTTTGCTGCTCTGGCGGCAAAAGTCTTCCGGATCATGGGGTTTTCGCGGTCAGGCGGCGAGGGCGGGGGTGCGGAGGTCGCGGAGGGCGGTGGCGTACTCGGCGGCGGCGGTGGCCACGCGTTCCGCGCCGAGGATGGCCTGCTCCCAGGTGCCGCAGAGGCCGGAGCCGAACTCGATCTGCACGTCGCCGTCGTCGACCAGGAGGATCAGGTCGCCTTCGTCTTCGGTGAGGACGGTGCGGATGGCGCGGAGGTCGAGGGTGACGATGGGGAAGAGGTTGTCGTCGTCCATGGCTGTCTCCCGTCGGTCTGTGCGGCGGATGGGGGTGGGGTGCGGCGCCGCGCGGCTCGCAGCGTCGTGGGACGGCGCCGCACCCCTGATTTGGGTGGCGCGAAACCGAACCGCCCAGCCCGGTCCCGCGCCTGGCAATACTATAGGTCAGTAGCCATAAGGCCACAATAGGCGCTGCCGATAGACATTCATATGGTCGCGGTCATGATCTCCCGGAGCTCGGGCCTGGCGCTCTATCTGCAGGTCGCGGATGCGATACGGCAGAAGATCATCAGCGGTGAGATGGCTCCGGGGAGCCTGTTGCCCTCGGAGAAGTATCTGGCCGAGGAGTATGACGTCGGCCGGGACACGATCCGGGACGCCATGCAGTATCTGCGCGGCGAGGGGCTCGTGGAGAGCAAGCGGGGTTACCGCAGCCGCATCCGGGCGGCCGTCCAGCGTGAGCGGGTCTGGCTGCACGAGGGCGAGATCGTGTGGGCCCGCATGCCCACCCCGCAGGAGAAGAAGGAATACGGCCTCGGCGACGGGGTGCCAGTCCTGGTGGTCGGGGACAAGGCGTATCCCGCCGACCGCTTCGAGTTCAGCCGCGAATAAGGAAAAGGCGCGAACAAGGACAAAGGCGCGAATAAGGAAAAAGCGCCGTAACGCGGATCACCCGTTATTGAGTTGGTGAACGTCGCTCTGTGAACCGATGCTTGTGGCAAGCAAGTATCGGGCAGCGCAGGGATGTGGATCGTGGACGACACCAGCGAGCACGCCGCCATCGGGCGGCAGGTCGGGCGGTTCATCCGTCTGTCGGAGCGGTTGTTCGCCACACTGAAGTGGAGTGACGCGGGCCGTGGGCTCGAGCGCCCCGCGTATGTGCTGCTGAGCCGGATCGCGGTCGACGGGCCGTTCCGGATGTCGGCGCTCGCCACCGACGTCGCGCTGGACCTGTCCACGGTCAGCCGGCAGGTCGGGGCCCTGGAGACCGCGGGGCTGGTGCGCCGTGCGACCGATCCCACCGACCGCAGGGCCAGCCTGATCGAGGTCACCGAGGTCGGCCGGGACGTGTTCGAGGAGAACCGGGCCCGCTGGCTGGCCATATGGCAGGACCTGCTGGCCGGGTGGACGCCCGAGGAGCGCCAGATCTTCGCCGCCCTCTTTACGCAACTCAACCAGACGCTTGCCGAAAAGCTGCCGGGAACGGGAGCGGAAAAGTCAGAAAGCACCGAGAGGAACGCCCGATGACCACCGTCGTGCCGCCGGAACACGCCCGGCCGCAACTCGCCCACCGGCAGATCATGCTGCTGATGGGCGGCCTGATGACCGGGATGCTGCTGGCCGCGCTCGACCAGACCATCGTGGGCACCGCCCTGCCGACCATCGTCGGCGAGCTCGGCGGCCTCGATCATTACTCGTGGGTCGTCACGGCGTACCTGCTCGCCTCGACCGCCTCGACCCCGCTGTACGGCAAGATCAGCGACCTGTACGGGCGCCGCCCGGTCCTCCTGTTCGCCATCTCGACGTTCCTGGTCGGCTCGCTGCTGGCCGGCATGTCGCAGGACATGACCCAGCTGATCGCGACCCGCGCGCTGCAGGGCATCGGCGCCGGCGGTCTCATGACGCTCGCGTTCACGATCGTGTCCGACGTCGTCGCGCCGCGGGAGCGGGCCCGCTACCAGGGCCTCTTCGGTGCCGTGTTCGGCATCTCGTCGGTCGCCGGGCCGCTCGTCGGCGGGTATTTCGCCGAGACCGACTGGCGCTGGATCTTCTACATCAACGTGCCGCTGGGTGTCTTCGCCCTGTACGTCTGCAGCCGGGTCCTCCGGCTCGTCCCGCACACCCGGCGGGACCACAGGATCGACTACCTGGGCGCGACGCTCATGGTCGCGGCGGTCAGCGCTTGGCTGCTCGCGCTGTCGTGGGGCGGCAACGAATACGCGTGGGGCTCGGCGACCATCCTCGGCCTGCTCGCCGCGGGTGCGGTGCTGACCGGGCTGTTCATCGTCGCCGAAAGCCGCGCCGAGGAGCCGATCCTGCCGCTGCGCCTGTTCAAGCGGGCGACGTTCTCCCTGGCCAACACCGCGACGTTCATCCTCGGCTTCGCGATGTTCGGCTCGATCATCTACGTCCCGCTGTACCTGCAGATCGTCAAGGGCGCCTCGCCGACCCGCTCGGGCCTGCTGATGCTGCCGATGATGGCGGGCGTCATCGTGACCTCGATCGTCGCCGGACGGGTCATCAGCAGGCTCGGCCGGTACAAGTGGTTCCCGGTCGCCGGCACCGTGATCATGGGCTCGGGTCTGCTGCTGTTCACGACGCTGCAGGTCGACACGCCGCTGTGGCAGGCGTTCATCTACATGACCGTGATCGGCGTCGGGCTCGGCATGGCGATGCAGCCGCTCATCCTCGCCGTGCAGAACGCGCTCGACCTTCGTGACATGGGCGCCGGCACCAGTGCCGCGACGTTCTTCCGCTCGCTGGGCGGCTCGGTCGGCGTCGCCGCGCTCGGTGCGGTCATGAACAGCAAGCTGTCGGCGCAGATGAGCGACAGCGGCATGAAGGGCGTGTCGATCAACGCGCCCGCCGAGGTCCGCAAGCTGCCGCCACAGGTTCTCGACGCGGTCGAGCACGTGTTCGTCAACGCGCTGCACCCGGTGTTCCTCGCCGCGGCGATCGTCGCCTTCGTCGGCACCGTGATCACCGTCGCGCTGCCGGACAAGCCCCTGCAGGGCGCGGCGACCACCCCCGAAAAGGTCAGCGAAGAAGACGCGGCCGCCGAGATGGAAGCCAAGGCCGCGGCGTTCTAGCAACGCACAGGAACCCCGGAGCTACTCACCAGTAGCTCCGGGGTTCCGTTGTGAGCCAGCGCACATTAGCGTGCAGTGCATGCGCAGCACGATGATGCAGACACCCCTCCTGATCTCCCGAATTCTGCGGCACGGGGCCACCGTCCACGGCGACTCCGAGGTGGTCACCTGGACCGGCGGCGAAGACGGGGCGAGACATACCTCATATGCGGAGGTCGGCCGCCAGGCCGCCCGCCTCGCCCACGCCCTCCGCGACGACCTCGGCGTCACCGGCGACGAGCGCGTCGGCACGCTGATGTGGAACAACGCCGAGCACCTCATCGCCTACCTGGCGGTGCCGAGCATGGGCGCCGTGCTGCACACGCTCAACCTGCGGCTCTTCCCCGAGCAGCTCATCTACATCGCCAACCACGCCGAGGACCGGGTCGTCATCGTCGACTCGACGCTGATCCCGCTGCTGGCCGGCGTCCTGCCGCACCTGACGACGATCCGGCACATCGTCGTCGTCGGCGACGGCGACGTCTCGAAGCTCGCCAAGGACGGCGTCGAGGTGCACCGCTGGGCCACTCTCCTCGAAGGCAGGTCCGACCTGTACGACTGGCCGGCCGTCGACGAGAACGACGCGGCGGCGCTGTGTTACACCAGCGGCACCACCGGCAACCCGAAGGGCGTCGCCTACTCGCACCGCTCCATCTACCTCCACTCGATGGAGGTCTGCATGGCGGAGAGCTTCGGCCTCGGGCCCAAGGTCCGTGACCTGTGCATCGTGCCGATGTTCCACGCGATGGCGTGGGGCCTGCCGTACGCGGCGCTGATGAGCGGCGCGTCGCTGATCATGCCGGACCGCTTCCTGCAGGCGGCGCCGCTCGCGCAGATGATCGCCGTGGAGAGGCCGACGTTCGCCGGGGCCGTGCCGACGATCTTCACCGATCTGCTCGCGTACCTGGACGCCAACCCGACCGACACGTCCTCGCTGAAGGAGGTCGTCATCGGCGGCTCGGCCTGCCCGCCGGCGCTGATGCACGCGTTCTCCGAGCGGCACGGCATCGAGGTCATCCACGCCTGGGGCATGACGGAGATGTCGCCGCTGGGCTCGGTCGCCCGGGAGCCCTCCGGCGTCGACGGGCCGGAGGCGTGGGCATACCGGTACACCCAGGGCCGCATCCCCGCGGGCGTCGAGGGCCGCATCGTCGGGCCCGCCGGAGAGGTCATGCCGAGCGACGGCAAGGCCGTGGGGGAGCTGCAGGTCCGCGGGCCGTGGATCACCGCGCAGTACATCGGCGAGGACGGGCCGGACCCCGACAAGTTCGAGGACGGCTGGCTGCGCACCGGCGACGTCGGCACGCTGTCGCCCAACGGGTACCTCACCCTCACCGACCGCGCCAAGGACGTGATCAAGTCCGGCGGCGAGTGGATCAGCAGCGTCGACCTCGAGAACGCGCTCATGGCACACCCGGCCGTCCTTGAGGCGTGTGTCGTGGGTGTACCGGACGACAAGTGGGGCGAGCGGCCCCTGGCCACGATCGTGCTCAAGGAGGGGCACAGCGCCGACGCCGGGACGCTGCGCGAGTTCCTCGGCGACAAGGTGGCCAGGTGGCAGCTGCCCGAGCGGTGGTCGTTCATCGAGGCCGTGCCGAAGACCAGCGTCGGCAAGTTCGACAAGAAGCGCGTCCGCGCCGACTATGCGGGCGGTGGCCTCGAGGTGGTACAGATCAACGGGTGAACCGGACGGCGAAGATCGCGCTCATCGTCACTGGTGTGGTCCTCGCCTGCGTCATCGCTTCCTGTGGTGTGGTCCTGGCACTGCGTGACTGGGTGCCGGGACTCGCCGGGTGCGAGGACGTCGACACGCCGACGAAGACGGCGGTCATCACCACGAAGACCCGCATCGAGCAGCAGTGGCCGCAGCTCGCCCCGATCCAGCAGGTGCACTGGCAGGAGCACGAGGCCCGGGCGCGGTCCTGCCCGGAGATCGGCCCGATGGACTACACGATGGACGGTTTCGCCGTGCTGACCCCGGAGCGGGCCGGAGCACTGCCGGCGACCGTCGCGGCGGCGGCTCCGGAGGTGCCGGACGACCTCCGCCCATTCGCACCGGCCGCCCCGTCCTGGCTCCGGGTGGACGGCACCGACCTGCTCCTGGACAAGGCGTCCGCGACGGTCTATTTCACCCGCACCACCGACTAGGCGGACTTCCTCGCCTTCGCCGGAGTGGCCTTCTTCGCGGGCGTCGCCTTGTTCGGCGCGGTCGCCTTCTTCGCGGGCGTGGCCTTCTTGGCGACGGTGCGCTTGATCGGCGTCGCCTCGGCGACCTCGTCGTCGCTGTCCCCGGCCGCGGCGGTCTTCTTCGCCGCCGTCTTCTTCGCGGCGGAAGCGGCGGCCGGCGCGGACTCGCCGCGGGCGGCCTTCGCCCGCTCGACCGACGCGCGCAGCGCCGCCATCAGGTCGACCGCCGCGGCCGGCGCCTCCTCGGCCTCCTCCGGCTGCACGACCTCCCGGCCGGCCGCCTTCGCGTCGATGACCTCCTGCAACGCCTCGCGGTAGTTGTCGGTGTAGGTCGAGGGGTCGAAGTCGGCCGCCATCGACTCGATCAGCGAGCCGGCCATCGCCAGCTCCGCCGGGCGCGCAGACACGTCCTCGTCGAGGATGTCGAACTTCGCCGCCCGGATCTCGTCGGGCCACAGCATCGTGTTGAGGACCAGCACCTCTTCGCGGACCCGCAGCGTCGCGAGCTGCTCGCGCTGCCGCAGCGCCACCTTCACGATCGCGACCCGCTCCGTGTTGGTGAGCGCGTCGCGCAGCAGCGCGTAGGGCTTCGCGGCCGTCTTGTCCGGCTCCAGGTAGTACGCCTTGTTGTAGAGGATCGGGTCGACCTGCTCGGCGGGCACGAACTCCAGGACCTCGATCGCCCGGCTGGTCGTCAGCGGCAGGTCGGCGAAGTCGTCGTCGGTGAGGATCACCATTTCGCCGCCGCCCAGGTCGTACCCCTTGGCGATGTCGTCATAAGCGACCTCTTCGCCGTCGATGGAGCAGACCCGCTTGTATTTGATCCGTCCGCCATCGTCGCGGTGGACCTGGTTGAAGCGGATGTCCTTCTCCTCCGTCGCCGAATACAGGCGGACGGCGATCGACACGAGCCCGAAGGAGACCGCGCCTTTCCAGATCGCGCGCATGGGGATCCCCTTCCACAGCGTGTTGACCTCTAAGTACCAGCTTCGCATCGAATCGACCCGCACGCGAGGAACTCCGCGGCGAACTATCGTGGGGTGATGGGGACCGGCCCGCCGGCACCGATGCTCGCCTCGACCGGCCCGCTACCGTCCGGGCCGGGCTGGTCGTATGAGTTCAAGTGGGACGGCATCCGGGCGATCGCCGTCATCAGCGCCGGCGCGACCCGCTTCTACGCGCGCAGCGGCGTCGAGGTGACCGCCG
This sequence comes from Dactylosporangium sp. NPDC005555, assembly GCF_040605635.1. Taxonomy (NCBI): domain Bacteria; kingdom Bacillati; phylum Actinomycetota; class Actinomycetes; order Micromonosporales; family Micromonosporaceae; genus Dactylosporangium; species Dactylosporangium sp. NPDC005555. The sequence goes on along the minus strand of NZ_JBEXDG010000016.1, from coordinate 149,708 downwards.
CCTATCCCGAGCTCGCCGCGATCGGCGAGGGCCTCGACGACACCGTCCTCGACGGCGAGGTCGTCACCCTGGACGAGGCCGGGCGACCCTCGTTTCAGCTGCTCGCCGAGCGGATGCACGTGCGTGAGCCGAGACTCGCCGCCCGCCTGGCGCTCACCCTGCCGGTCTCGTATCTGGCGTTCGACGTGCTGCGCGCCGCGGGCCGGGACGTGGTCGCCTCGTCGTACACCAGCCGCAGAGACATCCTCGAAGCGCTGTCCCTGGGGCCTCGGGCCGTCATCCCGCCGTGCTTCGACGACGGGCCGGCGACCGTCGCCGCCAGCCGCGACAACGCGCTCGAAGGGGTCGTCGCGAAGCGGGCCGGCTCGCACTACCTGCCCGGTCTGCGCTCGCCCGACTGGGTGAAGGTCAAGCTCGAGGAGAGCTGCGAGTTCGTCGTCGGCGGCTGGCGGCCCGGCAAACGCGCCCTCGGCGCGCTGCTGGTCGGCGTCCCCGCCGGCGTCCCGGGTGGCGGGCTGGCGTTTCGCGGCCGGGTCGGCGGCGGGATCTCCAACGCGTCCGAGAAGGCGCTGCTGGACGCGCTGCGCGACCTGCCGACCCCGCGGTCGCCCTTCGCCGGCACCGTGCCCCGCGAGGACGCCCGCGGCGCGATCTGGGTCGAGCCGACGCTGGTCATCGAGGTGAAGTTCAGCCACCGCACGCGCGACGGGCGGCTGCGCTTCCCGCGGTTCCTGCGCATGCGCCCCGACCTGACCGCATCGGACGTCCACGATGGCTGACAAGATCCGCGTCGAGGTCGAGGGCCGGCACCTCGACCTGACCAACCTCGACAAGGTGCTGTATCCGCAGGTCGGCTTCACCAAGGGCGAGATCATCGACTACTACACCCGGATCTCGCCGGTGCTCCTGCCGCATCTGCGGGGCCGGCCGCTCACCCGGATCCGCTACCCGAACGGCGTCGAGGGCAACAGCTTCTTCGAGAAGAACGCGCCCGCCGGGACGCCCGACTGGGTCCGCACGGTCACGCTGCCGGTGCCGGGCTCCAGCCGCGGCCGGGAGACGCTCGACTTCATCGTGGTCGAGGAGCTCGCGACGCTGGTGTGGCTGGCGAACCTCGCGGCGCTGGAGCTGCACACGCCGCAGTGGCGGATCTCCCCCTCCGGCGAGCCGCTCAACCCCGACCTGCTGGTGATCGACCTCGATCCCGGCCCGCCGGCCGCGCTTCCGGCGTGTTTCGAGGTGGCGCTCCTGGTCCGGGACCGGCTCGCGGACGACGGGCTGGAGACGGTCGCGAAGACCTCCGGTCGCAAGGGGATGCAGCTGACCGCGGAGCTGTCCGGCGACGAGACGGCCGACGAGATCAGCGCGTACGTGAAGGACGTCGCCGACGGGCTCTCCCGTCGGCGACCGGAGCTGATCGTGTCGCGGATGGCCCGCCAGCTGCGGCCGGGCAAGGTCTTCATCGACTGGAGTCAGAACAACGCGTTCAAGACGACGGTGGCGCCGTACTCGCTGCGGGCCGGCGCGATGCCCACGGTGTCCGCGCCGCTGACCTGGGACGAGGTCGCCGAAGGCGCGATCACCATCGCCGACCTCACCCCGTCGGTCGTCCTGTCCCGCATCTGACTCGCCGTTCCGTGATCTTTTGATCGTCAGGGCGACAAACAGTCCTCACAGATCATGAGGCCGGTCAGCGAAGGGCGGCGAGGAGCCGGTCGATGTGGGCCTGCGTGGTGCCGAGGCCGAAGCTGGCGCGGACCGCCTGCGCCGGCGCCTGCGCCGACGGGTCGAGGCGGGCGGTCGCCTCCGCCAGGAGCCGCCGGGTCAGCGGGTGCGCGCAGAACAGCCCCGTCCGCACGCCGATGCCGTGGTCGCGGCCGAGTCGCGTGGCCAGCTCGCCCGGGTCCTCGCCGAGCACCGCGAACGACACGATGCCGACCCGCTGCGCCTCCGGCCCGAACAGCCGCAGCTCCTCCACGTGCGGCAGCTCGGCCAGCCCCGCCCGCAGCCGCGCGACCAGGGCCCGCTCCGCCGGGTGGTCGGCACCGGCGAGCTCACGGCACGCGGCGGCGATCGCGACCGCGCCGAGCAGGTTGGGCGTGCCGGCCTCGTGCCGGGCCGGGCCGGTCGCCCACCGCACGCCGGCGTCGTCGTCGACATGGGCACTGGCGCCGCCCCCGGCCAGATACGGCTCGGCGGCGTCGAGCCAGTCCGCGCGGCCCGCGAGCACTCCGGCGCCGAACGGTGCGTACACCTTGTGACCGGAGAACGCGACATAGTCCGCACCCAGCGCGGTCAGGTCGACCGGGGCGTGCGGGGCGAGCTGCGCGGCGTCGACCGCCAGCCGGGCGCCGAAGCGGTGCGCGACGTCGGCGAGGGCCGTGACCGGCCACACCTCGCCGGTCACGTTGCTGGCCGCGGTCACGCTGACCAGCCCGCACCGCTCCCGGCGCAATGCGTCCTCCAGCGCCGCCACGGCCTCCTGCGGCGAGCGCGGCGCGTCGAGGTGCACGGTCTTCTTCCACGGCAGCAGGTTGGCGTGGTGCTCGGCGTCGAACGTGAGCACGGCCGCGCCCTCGGGCACCACCCGGGCGAGGAGGTTCAGCGCGTCGGTCGTGTTGCGGGTGAAGACCACCGTGTCGCCGTCGCGGGCGCCGAGGAAGTCCGCGACGGTCTCCCTGGCCTGTTCATACTCCCGGGTGCAGCGCTCCGACAGTGCGCCGGCGCCGCGGTGGACGCTGCCGTAGAACGGCAGGAGCTCGGCGACCGCGTCCGCGACGACCCGCAGGCACGGGGCGGTCGCGGCGATGTCGAGGTTGGCGAAGTCGACACTGCGGCCGTCGCGCAGTTTCACGTCACCGGGGGACAGGATCGTGGACATGGCAGAGCCCTCCGCTCGCGCTTGCCCGGACACACCGCGCGCCGGACCGTGTCATCACCCGGGGCACCCCGCCGCGAACGCGAGGGTTGCCGGCCAGCAAGCCGGGGCTGTGCGCTGGCACTCATGACCTGTGCTCACCGTAGCGCGGTTAAGGTTGGCCCATGACCGAACTCCCGCCGAGTGGGACGCCATCGGATCCAGCCGCTTCGCCGCCCGCGCAGGAGCGGTCACCTTGGGCTGGTCCGGTCGCCGGCGCCGCGCCCGCCGCCGGAGATCCGGTCGGCCTGGGCAAACCCTCGGTGCAGGACTGGGACAGGGCAGCCGCCGACGTCGTGCCCAACGTGATGGAGGAGTCCGCTCCCGACACCGGCGAGCAGCGCTATCCGACTGCGGCCCTCGCTCTCGCCGCCGCCCCGCCCGCCAAGCGCTCCGACCGCCGCCGCCTCTGGACGCTCATCGGCGTCATGGGCGGGATCGCGGCCTGCGGCGTGGCCCTGCTGGCGTTCTTCGGTTTCAGCGGCGGATGGACCGCCCTGGTCATCGGCGTGGGCGCCGCGGTCATCCCCGTGCCGCTGCTGGTCGCCTGTTTCCTCTGGCTCGACCGGTACGAGCCGGAGCCCGTGCGCTATCTCGTCTTCGTCTTCGGATGGGGGGCGTGCGTCGCCACCGCCGTCGCGCTGGTGGTCAACACCGCGGGCGGGGTGCTCGCCGACAAGCTCGGCCTGTCTGACGCGATCGTGGCGGTCGTGGTCGCGCCCTTCATCGAGGAGAGCATGAAGGCGCTCGGGCCGATCCTGCTGTTCTGGCGGCGCCCGCGTGCGTTCTCCGGTCTGATCGACGGCATCGTGTACTGCGGACTCTCCGCGACGGGCTTCGCGATGGTCGAGAACATCCTGTACCTGGGCTTCAAGGGCTACGCGGACACCGCCGAGGACGCCGGACCGGTCAACGGGGCGGTCGCCCTCGTCGCGATCTTCGTGGTGCGCATCCTGATGACCGGCTTCGCGCACCCGCTGTTCACCTCCATGACCGGCATCGGGCTCGGCCTGGCCTCCCGCAGCTCGACGAAGGCGGTCCGGTGGCTCGCGCCGATCGCCGGGCTGCTGCTCGCGATGCTGCTGCACGGGTCGTGGAACCTCATGTCGGTCACGGCCTCCGCCAGCGCCTGGGTGCTGCTGTACGGGTACTTCGCCGTCATGATGCCGATCTTCCTGTGCATGGTCGGCTTCGCCCTGTGGCAGCGTTCCAACGAGGGCAAGCTGACCGAGCGGATGCTCACCGAGTACGCGCGGGCCGGCTGGTTCTCACCGCCGGAGGTGGCCGCCCTGGGCACCCTCGGCCGCCGGCTCTCCGCCCGCCGGTGGGCCAAGCGGGTCGCCGGCGACCCGGGCGCCAAGGCGATGCGGGCGTTCCAGTTCGACGCGACGAAGCTCGCGCTGCTGCGCGACGGGCTGTACCGCGGCCTCGACAAGACACCGGAGCGCCGGATGGAGGCCCTCGCCGAGGAGCGGCAGCTGCTCACGGCGCTCGCGGCCTACCGCCAGGTCTTCATCGGCCGCGATCCGCAGGCGCCGCTCGCGGTGTGGGACGGCAGCAGGTATCACATCACCTTCCCGGACGGGATGGTCCGGGTGCTCGCCGCTCCGCCCACTCCGGTCGTGCCGGTCCCGGTCATGGTGCCGCAGCCGCCGGTGTACTGGCCCTATCCCTACCCCTACAGATAGAGCCCGGTCGAGTCCGGCTCCACCCGGCGGGCCGCGACGGCGTGCACGTCACGCTCCCGCAGCAGCACGTAGTCGCGGCCCTGCAGCTCGACCTCGGAGCGGTCCTCCGGGTCGAACAGCACCCTGTCGCCGGACACGATCGACCGCACGTTGGGGCCCACGCCGACCGCCGTCGCCCACGACAGGCGCCGTCCCACCGACGCCGTCGCCGGGATCACGATGCCGGACACGTGCCGGCGCTCGCCCTCGGCGCCTTCGAGCCGCACGAGGACCCGGTCGTGCAGCAACCGGATCGGCAGGCCCCCTTCCACATCGGACACGACGGGCGGGGCGGTGGTCACCGGGTAGCCGGCGGCTGGCTGGGCTGTCACGGATGCGACGCTACCGCCTGGGTACGTGCCATCGCCGCCGGACCCGGTCTACGGTGGGGAGTCCGCTCGCGTCGTCAAGGGGGGTTCCGTGGGCCGGTTCGATCAGGTGCGCGTCAACCTCCGGCGGGCCTATGAGCAACGCCTCGAGAAGGCCCGCATCGAGCGGGAGGAGGCCGCGGCCGCTTCGCCGGCTCCGGAGGATCCACCGCCCGCCCTGGAGGACGGTCACGCTTCGACGGGTCACGCTTCGACGGGTCACCATTCGACAATGAGCCGCGACGACGCCGAGGTCCCGCACGGGCTGCGCATCACCGCCGCCTGGTCATGGCGGCTGCTCGTCCTCATCGCCGCGCTGGCCGTCCTGCTCTTCCTCGTCAGCCGCCTCAGGACCGTCCTCATCCCACTGAGCATCGCGCTGCTGCTGTCCGCGCTGCTCGCGCCGATGATGGGCTTCCTGCGCCGCCGGGTGAAGCTGCCACCGTCCCTGGCCGCGTTCCTGGTCCTCATCACGGGCCTGGCCGCCGTCGCCGGCGTCCTCACCCTCGTGGTCTCCGAGTTCGTCGACGGCTTCCCGGCCCTGGCCGACAAGGCCTCCGTCGGCGTCAACCAGATCCAGGGCTGGCTCACCACCGGCCCGCTGCACCTCAACGGCAGCCAGCTCGACGCCACCTTCGACGCCGCGTCCAACTGGCTCAACGACAACCGCGGCAGCCTCACCGACAGCGCCGTCTCCACCGCCACCGCCACCATCGAGTTCTTCGCACTGCTCCTGCTGGTGCTCTTCGTCACGTTCTTCTTCATGCGCGACGGCCACCGCATCTGGCTCTTCCTCACCGGCGTCCTGCCCACCCCGGCCCGCGACCCGATCCGCCGCGCCGGCGAGGCCGCCTGGCGCACCCTGGTCGCCTACGTCCGCGCCACGGTGCTGGTCGCCTTCATCGACGCCCTCGGCATCGGCCTGCTCCTGGTCATCATCAACGTGGACTTCTGGTTCCCCCTCGCGACGATGGTCTTCCTCGCCGCCTTCGTGCCGATCATCGGCGCCACCGTCTCAGGCGCCGTGGCCGTCCTGGTCGCTCTCGTCGACGAAGGCCCGATCAGCGCCCTCGTCGTCCTCATCGGCGTCATCGCCGTCCAACAACTCGAAGGCCACGTCCTCCAACCCCTCATCATGGGCCGCGCCGTCTCCGTCCACCCGCTGGCCGTGATCGTCGCCATCTCCACCGGCGTCGTCCTGGCCGGCATCATCGGCGCACTGGTGGCCGTCCCCCTCGTGGCCGTCCTGAACACCGGCATCCGCCACCTGGTCCAACACCGCCACGAACCCCCACCCGACGCGGTCATCATCTCCGCCGACTAGTGCGGTGACCACAAACGTTCACCGGGTTGAGGCTCCGCCCGCCCGACGATCGTTCTCCACCCAGCGGCTCATGTGCTGATCGACGACCTCTCGCACCTGGCGGCGGATGTCCGTGTAGCCCATATCGCCCAGCCCTTCCGCCTCAATGACTGCATCGGTGAAGCTGTCCACGTCGCCCGGAGGCGACTCTTGGAGCCGACGGTTCTCGTCGGGTGGCAGGCAGAACCCCAGCTTGATGCACAGTTCGTTGAGGAGCCGTTGAACGTCGGAGTCCAGGTCGTCGCGGTAGCCCATGGGGGAAGCATGGCGACTCACGTCCTGGGCTGCCAACACCACGAACGTTTGTGGTCACCGCACTAGCGGCACCGGCGATCCAGCACGGGCCGATGACCTTCCTGACGTTCAGCGGGGCAGCCCACAGCGCTCATGGCTGCCTGGAACAGTGACCCCGCGCGACTGGCAGGCGGAGGCGGTCCATCGGGCGCGCCAAGGGAGATACCTGGCCTGCGCGGGTCATGGTTTGGGCCGTGCGCCCGGCGCTCTGCGTCCCTGATAGGTGATCGACGTGCGCAGGGCCTCGGGTCTGGCCGGCGACGCGGGGACGGCGGAGGGACGTCAGTTCGGGCGCGGCGGTCACGGTCGCGGGTGGCGCGGGCTGGTCCGGCTGCCAGGCGGAGATCGCCGCCGAAGCGCGGAGTGCTACGAGCTTCCCAACCGGCGCAGGGCGCCGCGGACCAGGTCGGGCTTGGTCGTGTACCAGAACGGGGGCAGGGACGCCCGCAGATAGGGGCCGTAGCCACGGGCCGTTTCGAGGCGGGAGTCCAGGACGGCCACGACGCCCTTGTCGGTGCGGGCGCGGATCAGGCGGCCGACGCCCTGGGCGAGACGGACCGCGGCGATCGGGACGCTGACGGCCGCGAAGCCTGAGCCGCCCGAGGAGTCGACGGCGGCGGAGCGGGCGGCGGCGAGGGGCTCGTCGGGGCGGGGGAAGGGGAGGCGGTCGATGATGACGAGCTGGCAGGCGTCGCCGGGGACGTCGACGCCCTGCCAGAGGGACATGACGCCGAGCAGGCAACTGTTGCGGTCCTCGCGGAACTTGCGGACCAGGATCGGCAGGGACTCCTCGCCCTGCAGGAGGATCGTGATGCCGGGGGCGCGGGCGCGCAGCACCTCGGCGGCGCGCTCGGCGGCCTTGCGGGAGGAGAAGAGGCCCAGGGCGCGGCCGCCGAGGGCCTGGACGAGCTCGACCATCTCGTCGGCCGCTGCGTCGGACAGGCCGGAGGTCTGCGGGCGCGGGAGGTGGGCGGCGACGTAGAGGATGCCCTGCTTCGCATAGTCGAACGGGGAGCCGACGTCGAGGGAGCTCCACGCGAGGTCGGCCTCGTCGCGGGCGGCGTCGGCGCGCTTGACCGCCTCGCGCGCGGCCTCGGCCGGGGACGCGCCGGTGGCGAGGGCGGGCGCGGGGGTGGTGACGGGGAGGCCGAGGGAGCGGGCGACCGTGTCGAACTGGCCGCCGAGGGCCAGGGTCGCCGACGTGGCGACGACGGTGCGCTCGTGGAACAGGTGGGTGTTGAGGGTGCCGGCGACCGAGAGGGGCGCGACGACGACCGCGCGGCGGCCGCGGTCGTCGCGCTCGATCCAGACGACGTCATGCTCGGCGTCGGCGAGGATGCGCTGGGCGATCTTGGTCAGGTCGCCGACCATGGTCTTGGCCTGGGCCTTGCGGACGGGGTCGGCGTCGTCGGCCTTGACCTCGCCGATGGCGTCGATGGCCTTGCGGCCGCCGCCGTCGAGGAGGGTCAGAGCCTCGCCGAGGGTGGTGGGCAGGCCGTCGGTGATGCGGCCGGCGGGGGCGTCGGCGAGCGCGACGGTGAGGGTGTCGCCGGCCTCCATGAGCCGGTCGGCGACGTCGTCGTCGACGTAGGGGCGGCAGCGGCGGGCGGCCCGCTCCAGCAGCTCGGGGGTGAGCTCGGCCTGCGACGCGGAGCTGACCCGGTCGGCGAGCTCGTGCGCCTCGTCGACGACGAGGAGCCTGTGCGGCGGGATGATCATGCGGCCGCTGAGCATGTCGATGGCGAGGAGGCTGTGGTTGGTGACCACGATGTCGGCCTCGCGGGCGCGGGCGCGGGACGCCTCGGCGAAGCACTCCGCGCCATATGGGCAGCGGGCGGCACCGACGCACTCGCGGGCGGGCATCGAGACGAGCTTCCAGGCGGAGTCGTCGACGCCCGGGTCGAGCTCGTCGCGGTCGCCGGTGTCGGTCTCCATCGCCCAGTCGCGGAGGCGGTCGATGTGCTTGCCGATCCGGCCGGCCTCGCCGAGCCAGCGGGTGGGCCGGGCCTCGCCGACGTCGAAGAGGGCGTCCTCGGGCTCCTCGGCGGAGGTGCCCTCGAGACGGGCCAGGCAGAGATAGTGGTGCCGGCCCTTGAGCACGGCGAAGGTCGGCCGCCGGCGCAGCAGCGGCTCGACCGCGTCGGCGAGCCTGGGCAGGTCGTGGTCGACCAGCTGGGACTGCAGCGCCAGGGTGGCGGTGGACACCACGACGGGCCCGTCGATGAGCAGCGACGGCACGAGATAGGCCAGGGACTTGCCGGTGCCGGTGCCCGCCTGGACGAGCAGGTGCTCCTCCTGGGCGGCCGCGCGGGAGATCGCCTCGGCCATCTGCTGCTGTCCGGGTCGCTCCATGCCGCCGGGGACGGCACCGACGGCGGCGGACAGCAGATCAACGGTGGCAAGCGTCGCGGTCACGCCAAGAAGCTACCGTGCCGGTACGACAGAAACCCGTCGGGCGGACCAGGATCAGTACTGTGGGCGCATGCCAAAGGTGGTCTACCGGAAGTTCGACGGCTCACTGCACTGGAACTACGAGACCAGACTCCTCGGCGAGGACGACCACGGCATCTGGGTCGGCGCCGACAGTGGCACCATCGTGCACCGCGGACCGACGAGGACGGGCCCGGTCGAGTCGCCGCACGTGCTGCTCTTCCCGCGCCAGTCCTGGTGGACCGCCTGCTTCAACGCCGCCCCGCACCGCACCGAGATCTACTGCGACATCACCACGGTCCCGCACTGGATCGAGGAGACCGAGGTCACGATGATCGACCTGGATCTCGACGTCCGGCGCCGCCGCACGGGCGCGATCGAGCTGCTCGACGAGGACGAGTTCGCCGCCCACCAGGTCAAGTACTCCTACCCGGCCGACGTGATCGCCGAGGCCCAGGCCAGCGCCGACTGGCTCTTCGGCGCCGTCACCCAGCGCACGGAGCCGTTCGGCACCAGGTATCACGAATGGCTAGATCTGGTCCGATGAGGGCAAAGGTGGCAGCTTCGCCGGATTGAGCTGGTTGTAGAGCCCGGTCACGAGCCCTGAAGGGCTGATCGACAGGCTGGCGACCGCGACCTGTGAGCCGGACGTGACGACCAGCCCGACGTCGCCGTTGACGAGGACGGGCTCGACGTCGAAACCGTGCCGGTAGAGGCCGAGCACGAAGCGGGCCACCCGCAGCGCCCCGACGATCGGCCGGCGGGCCGCGGAGACGACGCCCCCGCCGTCGCCGAGCGCCACCACGTCCGGGGCGAGAAGCTTGAGCAGCGCGTCGAGGTCCCCACCGGACGCCGCGGCGGTGAACGCGGCGAGGACCTCGGCCTGCCTGGCCCGGTCGGTGGTGTGCCGGCGTTCGCCGTCGGCGACGGCCCGGCGGGCCCGTGAGGCCAGTTGCCTCGCGTTCTCGGCGGTGGTGCCAAGTGTCGCCGCCACCTCCGCGAACGGCACGGCGAACACGTCGTGCAGCACGAACGCCACCCGCTGCTCCGGGGTCAGCGCGTCCAGCACGAGCAGCAGCGCGATGCTCACGCTGTCGCGGAACGCCACCCGCTCGCCCGGGTCGATCTGTGCGGGGTCGGCGATCCGCTCGATCAGCGGCGACGGCAGCCACGGCCCGACATACGCCTCGCGCCGGACCTTGGCGGCGCGCAGGTGGTCGAGGCACAGCCGCCCGGTGACGGTGGTCAGCCACGCCCGCAGGTCGGCGACGCCGGAGGTGTCCGCGCCCGCGAACCGCAGCCAGGCGTCCTGCACGACGTCCTCGGCGTCGGCGCGGCTGCCGAGCATCCGGTACGCCACGCCGAACAGATGCCCGCGGTGCGCGCTGAACCCGTCGTCCACGCGCCCATTCAAGCCCATCGGAGCAGGGCGTTTCGCACCCGGGCGATATGTACGTTACATACCATTTAGGAATGAGCAATGGTCTGGCCACGATCGCCGGCGGCCTCGTCGGCCTCGCTGCGATGGGTGCCCTCGCCGCGGCGAGAGCGCGGCGGGGCCGGCCCTATCTCGCCGACGGCCTGCTCGTCGCCGTCGACGGTCCGGCCGATCCGATCGCCGCCGCGGTCCGCGCCGGCTTCGCGGGCGTCGAGGTCGCCGTCCGGCTCGACGGCGACACCAGCCCGCCCGTGCTGCGCCTGGACTGTGCCATGCCCGACGGCGAGCCGGCGCCGACGTTCGAGGACGCCGTCCTGGAGCCCCTGGCGGCGCTGGTCGACGCGAGCCCGGTCGGCCGGGTCCATCCCCGCCGCGCCGAGCCGTTCCTGCTGCTCGTGCACGCCGACCCGGACCTGGCGGCGCCGCACAGGACCTCGTACCCGCCCCAGCAGCGGGGCGCGCCGGCGCTGCAGACCGCGCGGCCGGAGTACGAGGCCCTCGACCTCCTCCTGCGCCCGCGGGCCGAACTGCTCACGACGTTCCTGGGCGGCCGGGTCGTGCCCGGCGCGATCACCGTCGTGCTCACCGGCTCGTACTGGTCCCGCGTCGACCTGCTCGGCGCCTACGAGCGGTTCGCGTTCCTGGAGGGCCGCTTCAGCGACCTGGAGCCGGGCGGGCTGCCAGTCACCGTCGCGCCGCTGGTCACCGAGGCGCTCGGGGCCAGGCTCGGCTGGGACCCGCAGGAGGAGTGGCCCGAGTTCCCCGCCGAGGCGCGGCACATCGTGCGGTCGCTGATCGGCGCCGCGCACGCCGGTGGCCGGCGCATCCGCTTCGTCGGCGTGCCCGAGGACCCGCGCGCGGTGCGCTCGGCGTTCTGGCTGGAGCTGCGCGCCGCGGGCGTCGACCTCATCGCGAGCCGCCACCGCGGCCCGCTCGCCAGGTTTCTCCGCAAACCCGTCGAACGGGAGCGAAAGCACCGGGCGGAGCCGCGGCGGGCCGTCGTACAAGATGAACACAAGCTGAACGAGAGATGAACTGCGCAAGGTCACAGGACTGCGGTTCTGCCAACCCCGGGGGCGGGATCTAGCATTCCCGCCGAGGACCAACCGGTTTGCTCGCGGAATCCGTTCACGTCTCGAGGTCAGGGCTGTGCGTTTCAGGCTTCGTCCCAGCGACGATTCGTTCTACGAGTTCTTCACCCGTGCGGCGAAGAACCTGGTGATCGGCACGGAGCTGCTCTCCGAGCTGGCGCTCCCGGGCGTCGACGTACAGACCGTCAGTGAGCGGCTGGTCGAGGTCGAGCACGACAGCGACGCGATCACGCACGAGCTCTACAAGAAGATCAACTCCAGCTTCATCACGCCGTTCGACCGGGAGGACATCTACCGGCTCGGATCGCTGCTCGACGACGTGATGGACCACCTCGAGGCGGTCGGCAGCCTGCTCTACCTCTACGGCCTCACCAAGCTGCCGTCGCTGCCCCGCGAACTGCACGAGATGGTCAAGGTCCTCGACCAGCAGTCCAGGCTCACCGCTGAGGCGATGCCGCGGCTCAAGACGATGAAGAACCTCGAGGAATACTGGGTCGAGTGCAACCGCCTGGAGAACGAGGGCGACAACGCGTACCGCATGATGCTCGTGCGCCTGTTCTCCGGTGAGTACGACGCGCTCACGGTGCTCAAGATGAAAGAGGTCGTCGACGAGCTCGAGGCCGCATGCGACGCCTTCGAGCACGTGGCGAACACCATCGAGACCATCGTCGTCAAGGAGTCCTGATCAGCGCCCAGCTCGTCGCGGTGCTGGCGGTCATCCTCGTGGCGCTGGTGTTCGACTACACCAACGGCTTCCACGACGCGGCCAACGCGATCGCGACCTCCGTCTCCACCCGCGCGCTCAGCCCGCGCACCGGCCTGATCATGGCCGCGCTCGGCAACTTCGCCGGCGCGCACCTCGGCGGCGCCGTCGCCAAGACCGTCGGCAGCGGCATCATCCACCCGCCCAGCGGCATGAGCGGCCTCGGCATCGTGTTCGCCGGCGTCGTCGGCGCCATCGCGTGGAACCTCATCACCTGGTACTTCGGGATCCCCTCCTCCTCGTCGCACGCCCTGGTCGGCGGCCTGGTCGGGGCGTCGCTCGGCGCGATGCTCCTCGGGGTGCAGGACGCCACCGTGCTGTGGTCCGGCATTTTGGAGAAGGTCGTCATCCCGATGGTGGCCTCGCCGCTGGTCGGCTTCACGCTCGGCGGGGCCTTCATGATCGCCATCATGTGGATCTTCCGGAACGGCAACCCGCGCAAGCTCAACAAGGGCTTCCGCTACGCGCAGACCGTGTCCGCCGCGGCGATGTCCGTCGGCCACGGCATGCAGGACGCCGCGAAGACCATGGGCATCGTCGTCCTCGCCCTGTACGCCGGCGGCTACCAGGACAACACCAGCCACATCCCCGAGTGGGTCTTCTGGACGTCCTCGACGATGCTGGCGCTCGGCACGTACTCCGGCGGCTGGCGCATCATCCGCACGCTGGGCCGCAAGGTCATCGACCTGGACCCGCCGCAGGGCTTCGCGGCCGAGACGGTCGCCTCCGGTGTGCTCTTCACCACGTCATGGCTGGGTGTACCGATCTCGACGACCCACACGATCACCTCGGCGATCATGGGCGTCGGCGCGACCAAGCGGCTCTCCGCGGTCCGGTGGAGCGTGGCCGGCAACATCCTGATCGCCTGGGTCCTCACCTTCCCGGCCGCGGGAGCCATCGCCGTCCTCGCCTACCTGCTCTCCCGCTGGATGTTCTAGCGGCTAGGGACTCCCGTACGTGCCGCGGTGCGCCAGACGCATCTCGGCGCGCAGGCCGTTCTCGGTGAGCTCGATCGGATGCCGCGGGTCGATCCGGTTGGCGGTCGCCGGGTCGCCGTCGTCGTCGATCGGCAGCCCGGCGGCCTGCCGCTCGGAGTTGGGCACCGGATTGCCGAAGCCGTCCACGTCACGCCCGCTGGCACCGTTGTACGAGCGCCGGTCGACCGTGCCGTGCGTGAAGTCGTACACGTGCGCCAGCTCATGGAAGAGCGTCACCACCGGCGGCCGTCCGTCCAGCACGCCACCCCACGCCGGGTTGTAGAGCACCACCGGCCGCGGTCCGGGCCTCGCGTGCCCGTTGTCGTCCGCCTCCGGCTGGATGGTGATCGGCACGCCGGTCGCCTGGAGTGCCGCGAGCATCTGCCGGCCGTCGGGCGAGGCGCTGAGCAGGTCGAGATCCGCCCGCACCCGCGCGACGAACTCCGCGTCGCCCTCGATCCGCACGAAGCTGTCCAGCCCGCCCGCGGAGGAGACCGCGGCGAACCGCTCGACCCCGGTGGCGCGGTCCTCGCCCTGGCCGTACAGGACGTCGTCGCCCTCACCGCCGGCCACCACGTCCGCGCCGGCCCCGGAGTACACGACGTCGTCGCCCTTGCCGCCGATGATCAGGTCGTCGCCGCTCCCGCCGGAGAGCACGTCCCGGCCGTCGCCGCCGTCCAGGGTGTCGTCGCCGGTGCCGCCGTCCAGGTAGTCGCCGCCCGCGCCGCCGATCAGGGTGTCCCGGCCGTCGCCGCCGTACAGCACGTCGCCGTCCTCACCGCCGTCGAGCCGGTCGTCGCCCGCGCCGCCGTCGACGTAGTCGGCGCCGTCCCCACCGAACAGCGTGTCGTCGCCGCCGTTGCCGGTCAGCCGGTCCTCGCCGTCGCCGCCGACGACGGTGTCCGCGCCGCCACCGCCGCTGATCACGTCGGCGCCGTCGCCGCCGAACAGCAGGTCGTCGCCCTCGCCACCGTCGACCTGGGCCGTGCCGTCGCCGCCCCGGAGCCGGTCGTCCCCATCGCCGAGCATCGCGATCTCGGTCACCGGCCGCCCGCCGCGCGTCCCCAGCGGTCCCAGGCTCACCAGGTCGTCGCCCGCGCCGCCCAGGACCTTGTCGGCGCCCGCCCCGGCGATGATCACGTCGTCCCCGTCGCCGCCCTCCAGCACGTCGTCGCCGGAGCCGCCGAGCACGGTCACGGCGCCGGCGCCCTCCACGCGGACGGTGTCGTCGCCCGCGCCGGCCCGCACGACCAGCCGCGCGCCCGCGGGGACCCTGACCGGCACCCCGTCGACGAGCACGATCCGGCTCCCGTCCGGCTCGGTGCGCACCGTGATCACATCACCGCCTCCGGCCGCGTTGACCACCACGCTGCCGGCCACGATGACGTCGACCCCGGTCCCGCTCTCCCCGGCGGCCGCCCAGCCCTCCACCCGCCCGGCCGCCACCGCACCCCAGCCCGCCGCGACCGCCGCCCACTGCGGCCGGTCCGATCGCAGCGCCGCATCATGGACGAGCAGCGCCTGCACCACCTCGGACCGGATCGCGGCGGCATCACCGGCGGCCCGTCCGACCGCGTCGGCCTGCGCCCGGTCAACGGGGCTGAACGTGACCGCGTCCCGCCCCCGCCGGTGCGGCACGGCCGCGCCGATCCGTCGCCACCCGTCATCGAGCAGGTCCTGCCCCCGCCGCAGCAACGCGGCCATCGCCTCCAGCCGCCCGGCGGTCGCCGGCCCCATCCGCGCCATGGTGTCCAGGTCCCGCCCCAGCTTCGCGCGGTGCCACTGGTAGCTCTCGGCCGCGTCCCCGGCCCACCCGCCGCTGTCCACGGCCCGCGCCGCCGCCTCCAGCCCGGCCAGCGCCGCCGCGGCGTCCTGCCCCGTCGCCCGCCACACCCGCGCCGCCGCCTCCAGCGACTCGGGCCGCGCGTCGAGCCGCCACAGGTCGTCGACGACGATCGACGCCGCCACCGCCTCCGCCGTGGTCATGCCCCCACCCCCACAACCGTCCCGACCACACCGTGCCGCCCCGCTCCGGGCCCGCACCGCTGTCCGACCGCACCCGCCGCACTCCAGCCGCCGCGTCGCGCTGCCACAGGACGGCAACCGCCGTCAGCGTCGCCCCGATCGGGCATCTTCGGCGTGCTGCGCCGTCCCGCGGCCGCGGGTCCGCACCGCGCGCCTTCCGCGCTGGTCATGCGGTGACTCCGCGGGAGCCGCCGACGCGCTGGTCGGCGAGGCGGTCGGCCTCGTGGTACGCGAACGCGGTGCGCAGCAGGCGGTCGGCGTCGCCCTCCAGGACCGCGGCCAGCCCGGTGATCGCGGCGTGGGCGTCCTGGAGCACGAGGGTGCAGGTGCCGTGCAGGGTGGCCGCGCCGCCGAGGGTGCCGAACGTCGACGGGGGCAGCGGCAGGTGGCGGTAGCCGCCACCGAAGTGGTCGCCGAGGCGCGATGCCGCGGCCAGGCTGGCATCCGCCAGATCGCTCAGCGCTCCGGGATCGGCCCGGATCTCCTTCGCCATATCGCGCAGGGTAGCCAAGTGAAGACCGTCAGGTGGTCCCGCTAGTCGGAGTAGTCAAGACCGACCTTTACCCGTACAGCATCCAAAACGGTCAAAATGTCCAGCGTTCCGGCGAGGGGGATCAGCGGGCTCTCGGTGAGGCCCTCGCGCAGGCAACGGTGCACCTCGGCGGCCTCGAAGTGGTAGCCGGCGCCCTCGAACGGCAGCTCGACCTCCGAAGGCGAGTCGCCGCGCCAGAGCGTGAACGCCTGCGGGTGGAAGAAGTCGCGCGGCACCTCGATGCGGCCCGTCGTGCCGGTGATCGTCGCCCGGCGGGCGCTGTCGCCGACCAGCCCGCAGGTCAGCGCGGCGAGGGCGCCGGAGTCGTAGCCGAGCAGGATGCCGGTGTTGGCGTCGACGCCGCCGGGCGTCATCCGCGCCCACGCCTGCACGCTGGAGGGCATGCCGAGGAAGAGGTGCGCGAACGTCACCGGGTATATCCCGACGTCATACAGCGCCCCGCCGCCCAGGGCCCGGGACATCAGCCGGTGCGTCCCGTCCCACGGGCCCGCCATGCCGAAGTCGGCGTGCACCGCCGTGGGCTCGCCGATCGCGCCGCCGGCGACGAGGTCGACCATCCGCCGGACCGCCGGGATGCAGCGCATCCACATGGCCTCCATGAGGAACACGCCGCGCTCGCGGGCGGTCTGCACGAGCGTCTCCGACGACGCGACGTCGAGCGTGAAGGGCTTCTCCGTCAGCGTCGCCTTGCCCGCGGCCAAGGACAGCATCGTCGCGTCGAAGTGCGCGGTGTGCGGGGTCGCCACGTAGATCGCGTCGACCTCGGGGTCGTCGACCAGCGCCTGCCAGGAGCCGTGCGCCCGGGGGATGTCGTGCGCCGCGGCGAACCGCTCCGCGGCGGCGGAGGTCCGCGATCCGACGGCGGTCACCACGGCGTCCGGCAGCAGGCGCAGATCGTCGACGAACGTGCTCGCGATGCTGCCGGTGGACAGGATGCCCCAGCGAATGCGGTCGGCCATGACGTTCAATCTAGTGCTCGGCGGGGTACCGGACGCCCGTGGGACCAGATGAGCAACACCGCAGGCCGGACGGGGTGTCGGCCGCCACCGTCGAGGCGCTGGGCAAGCTGAGCGAGGCGTTGGAGACCGTGGAACGGGCCCGGGGGCGCCTCTACGACGTGCACCAGCTGATCGGCCACGCCGACCTGATGCTCGACGAGGTGGTCGGCATGTTCCGCGACGCCGGCCACGCGAAGCTCGCCGAGCGGATCGAGACCGAGCTCGTCGGGCGCAACGTGATCGCCGGACGCTGGACGTTCCAGGTCGTCGAGGAGTTCGACGACGGCTACTACGCCCTGTTCAAGGACCTCGACCGGACCGCCCGCGACGAGCTCGTCCAGGGCCGCCGGCACCTCTTCGAGGCCGAGATGAAGGAGCGCCGCCGCACCCACGGGAGATCCGGCCACGAGGCGAAGCCCTAGGCTGGGCGGATGGTCGAGTTCCGTCTACCGCCCGGTCTTGCCGAGCAGGCCCGCCGGTTCGCTGATTCCGGTGGTGCACCGGTGGAGCCCCGCCTCGCCGGCACGGTGGTCCTGCTGCGGGCGCCGTTCGAGGTGTATCTGCTGCGCCGCGTCCGCACGATGGCCTTCGCCGCGTCGATGTACGTGTTCCCCGGCGGCGGCGTGGACCCGCGCGACGCGACCGTCCTGCCGGGGTGGGCCGGCCCGTCGCCGGCGCAGTGGGCGGCGCGGCTGCGGCTTCCGGAGTCCGTGGCCCGCTCGCTCGTCTGCGCGGCCGTCCGGGAGGTGTTCGAGGAGTCCGGCGTGCTGCTGGCCGGCGCCGACGAGGACACCGTCGTCGGCGATGTGAGCGGACCCGACTGGGAGCGGGCCAGGCTGGCGCTGATCGACCGGGAGCTCGGCTTCGCGGAGTTCCTCGCCGACAACGGCCTGGTCCTGCGCTCCGACCTGCTGGCCGCGTGGTCGCGCTGGATCACGCCGGAGTTCGAGCCGCGCCGCTTCGACACGTACTTCTTCCTCGCCGCCCTGCCGGAGGGTCAGGTCACGAGGGATGTCGGCGGGGAGGCCGACGACACGGTCTGGTGCGCGCCGGCCGAGGCCGCGGACGGTCGCTTCACGATGCTGCCGCCGACCACCTTCACGCTTCTCGAGCTGGCGGAGGCGGGCAGCATCGAGGCGGCCCTGGCGGCGGCGTCGGACCGTGACCCGGCCGACGCCATCCGACCAAAATAGCGGGTCTAGCCGAACCGGCCGGTGATGTAGTCCTCGGTCTTCTTGACCGACGGGTTGGTGAAGATCTTGGCGGTGTCGTCGTACTCGATGAGGCGGCCGGGGTCGCCGGTCTTTTCGATCGAGAAGAAGCCGGTGCGGTCCGAGACGCGGGCCGCCTGCTGCATGTTGTGCGTGACGATCACGATCGTGTACTGGTTCTTCAGCTCGGTGATCAGGTCCTCGATCGCGAGCGTGGAGATCGGGTCGAGCGCCGAGCAGGGCTCGTCCATGAGCACGACCTGCGGCTCGACCGCGATGGCGCGGGCGATGCAGAGACGCTGCTGCTGCCCGCCGGACAGGCCGGCGCCGGGACGGCCGAGCCGGTCCTTGACCTCGTTCCACAGGTTGGCGCTGCGCAGCGCCTTCTCGGCGACCTCTTCGAGCACCGACTTCTTGCGCACGCCGTTGAGCCGCAGGCCCGCGACGACGTTGTCGAAGATCGACATGGTCGGGAACGGGTTGGGCCGCTGGAAGACCATGCCGATCATCCGGCGGACCGCCGTGACGTCGACGTCCTTGTCGTAGATGTTCTGCCCGTCGATGAGGAGCCGGCCCTCGATGCGGGCGCCTGCCAGGACCTCGTGCATCCGGTTGATCGACCGCAGGAACGTCGACTTGCCGCAGCCGGAGGGCCCGATCAGAGCCGTCACGGACTTCGGCTCGATCGTCATCGAGACGCCGTCGATCGCCTTGAACGATCCGTAGTACGAAGTGACACCGTGGGCTTCGATGCGCTTTGCCATGTGGGGCGCTCCAGTGAGGGTCATCGGGCGAGCTTGTTGCGGCGGGCCAGCAGCTTCGCCGTGACGGTCAGGACCAGGACGAGAACGACCAGCGTGAGGGCCGCCGTCCAGGCGCGGCCGGGCGCGAACGCGGAGGCGACCCCGGCCTGCTCGAAGACGAACAGGGAGAGGGACGACTGGTTGCCGCTGAACACGTTGAAGTTGATCGAGTTGAAGCCGCCGGCGACGAGCAGGACCGGCGCGGTCTCACCGGCGGCACGGGCCACCGCCAGCATGACGCCGGTGACGATGCCGGGCAGCGCCGTCGGCAGCACGATGCTGACGATCGTCTTCCAGCGTGCCACGCCGAGCGCGTAGGCGCCCTCGCGCAGCGCGGTGGGGACGAGCCGCAGCATCTCCTCGGTCGACCGCACGATCGTCGGGAGCATCAGCACGCTCAGCGACAGTGCCGCGGCGAAGCCCGAGTAGCGGGCGTTGCCGTCGTTGAACAGCGGGGTGACCGTGAAGACCCAGAACGACAGGATGAACAGACCCGACACGATCGACGGGATACCGGTCATGACGTCGACGAAGAAGCGGATCGCGTTGGCCAGGAAGCCCCGGCCGTACTCGACGATGTAGATCGCGCCGAGGATGCCCAGCGGCACCGTGATCAGCGTGGCGAGACCGGCCTGCTCGAGCGTGCCGATGATCGCGTGGTACGCGCCGCCCTGCTCGTCGAACGCGCCGATGTTGTTCATCGACGTGCCGAAGAAGTTGCCGTCGAGGCGGGTGGTGCCCTTGCTGACCAGCGTCCAGGCCACCGAGAGCAGCGGGGCCAGGGCCAGGACGAACGCGCCGTAGATGAGCGTGGTGGCGATCCGGTTGCGGGCGGCGCGCCCGCCCTCGACCACCGCCGCGGCGATCGCGAGGAACACCACGAACAGCGCGGCCGCGACGACACCGGTCAGGACCAGGCCGCCGGCGCCCGTCAGGTTGATCAGCAGGAACGCCACCGCGATGGCCGCGACGGCCGCCGCGGCGGACGACCACGACGGCAGGGACTTGCTGCGCAGCTGCTGGCCGCTGCTCACCCCGACGAGACGCTCAGGGGTTTCGACACTCATCATGCGCTCCCGACGAATTCGCGGCGCCGGTAGACGATCGCGCGCGCGGCCATGTTGACGACCAGCGTGATGGCGAACAGCACGAGACCGGAGGCGATCAGCGCGCCCCGGCCGAGTTCGTTGGCCTCGCCGAACCGGTTGGCGATGTTGGAGGCGATGGTGACGCCGCCGGGTCCGAGGAAGTCGAAGTTGATCGCGTACACGCCGCCGAGGGTCAGTGCGAGGGCGATCGTCTCGCCGAGCGCGCGGCCCAGGCCCAGCATGACCGAGGCGATGATGCCGGCCTTGCCGTAGGGGATCACGGCGGTGCGGATCATCTCCCACTTGGTGGAGCCGAGCGCGAGCGCGGCCTCCTGGTTCTCCGGCGGGGTCTGCATGAAGACCTCACGGGAGAGCGAGGTGACGATCGGCAGGACCATGATCGCCAGGACGATCGAGCCGAGGAGGATCGACTTGCCGTAGGGGCCCTCGCTGCCGAAGATCGGCAGCCAGCCGAAGGTGTCGTGCAGCCACTTCGAGAAGTTGGTGATCGGCTCGTAGAAGTAGTCGCGACCCCAGAGACCGAACACGACGCTGGGGACCGCGGCCAGCAGGTCGATCACGAAGCCGAGGCTGGTGGCCACCCGGCGGTGCGCGTAGTGCGACAGGCACAGCGCGATGCCCAGGGCGACCGGCACCGCCAGCAGCAGCGCCAGGGCGCCGGTGAGGACCGTGCCGAAGACCGTCGCCGCCACACCGAACTGCGGGTTCTCGCCTTCGGTGAACCAGCCCTTGAAGGTGAAGAAGTTCTCGGTGTCCTTGCTGATCGCCGGAATCGCCTTGACGACCAGGAAGACGGCGATGGCGGCGATGATGACGAGCACCATCGAGCCGGCAGCCGTCGCGGTGCCACGGAAGAGCATGTCGGCGCCGAGTCTGCGGCGCCTCGGAAGACCGCCACCTCCGCCGGGCGAACCGGCGGAGGTGGCAGGCAGAGTCTGCTGGCTCAACGAGAGTCCCGTCAGGCCAGGTTCTTCACGGAGGCGGCGACCTTGGTCTGGACCGACTCGGGCAGCGGGGCGTAGCCCAGCTTGTCGAGCTGCGCCTGGCCCTCGGCGCTCACGGTGTAGCCGAGGAAGCCCTTGAGCAGCTCGAGCTTGTCGGCCGGGGTGCCCTTGCTGCAGACGATCTCGTAGGTCACCAGGATGATCGGGTAGGCCCCGGCCTCCTTGGTGGCGTAGTCGATCGAGAGCTTCAGGTCGTCGCCGGTGCCGGTGATCTTGGCGCCCGCGACGGTCTTGCCGGCCGCGGCACCGGTCAGCGCGGTGTACTCGCCGGCGCCGTTGTAGATCTTGGCGGTGGCGAGCGAGTTGACCTTGGCGAACGACCACTCGACGTAGCCGATGGTGCCGGGGGCCTTCTTGATCGCGCCCGCGACGCCGTCGGAGCCCTTCTCGGCCTGGCCGCCGGTGCCCTTCCAGACCTTGTCCTTGCCCAGGGTCCAGGTGCCGGCCGCGGCCTTGTCCAGGTAGCCGGTGAAGTTCTCGGTGGTGCCCGAGGACTCCTGGCGGTGGATGGCGTTGATCGGGGTCGACGGGAGCGTCGCGCTCGGGTTGTCGGCCTTGATGGCGGCGTCGTCCCACTTGGCGATCGCGCCGCTGAAGATCTTGGCGAGGGTCTCCGGCTTGAGCTGGAGGTCCTTGACGCCGTCGAGGTTGTAGGCGATGGCGATCGGGCCGGTGACCATCGGCAGGTTGAGCGCCGGGTTGCCGCCGCAGCGAGCGGTCGCCTTGGTGGACTCGTCACCGTCCTTGAGGGCGGAGTCCGAGCCGGCGAAGTCGGCGGTGCCACCCGAGAAGGCGGTGATACCAGCACCGGAACCGGTGCCCTGGTAGTCGATCTTCGCGTCCGTGCACTTCTGCTGGTACGCCTTGATCCACTCGTCCATCGCGTTCTTCTGCGCGGACGAGCCCTGGGCCGTCAGTGAGCCCTTTGCGCAGTTGATGGTGGAGGCCGGAGCGCTGCCACCGTTGCTGCCCGTGGTACCGGGGGTCTCGTTGTTATCCGAGCCGCACGCGGTGAGCGCCAGCGTCGCGGTGATCGCGATGCCGGCCAGAATGCCGTGCCGCTTGAAGTTCACTGCGGTCCCTTCGTCGGGGTACTGCCGACGGGGGTCGTCGACTGAAAGCGACGCTAAGAGCGCTAGGTAACCGGCCCTCCGGGGGCGGATGAACGAGGGGTGAACAGGTCCTCCGGAAAAGGTGACGCCTGGTCGGAGGCCAGTTTGCCAATGGGTGAACTGCCCATTGGAGATAGGTGGTGCCCGTTTTGTGTCAGACGCCGCGGCGGAAGTTCACATCGTTGGCCCAGCGCACGAAACCGAGCCGCTGATACAGCGCCACCGCGCGCCGGTTGTCCTCGTCGACATAGAGCATGACCTGCGAAAGTCCGCGCGATCGGAGGTGCCGGAGGCCGGCCAGGGTCAGCGCCCGGCCGAGCCCGCCGCCGTGCGCGCCGGGCGCGACGCCCAGCACGTAGACCTCGCCGATCGCGTGATCGGCAAGATCACCGTGAATCTTGGTCCAGTGGAAACCGATGAGCTCCTCGCGGCCGTCGCGCCCTTCCGGCAGCTGGCCGTCACGCCCTTCTGGCAGCTCGCCGCCGTCACGCCCTTCTGGCGGCTCGCCGCCGTCACGCCCTTCCGGCAGGTCGCCGCCGTCACGGCCTTCCGGCGGCTCGTGGCGGAACGCCAGCAGGAAGCCCTCCGCGTCGAACCACGGCTCCCGCAGCCGCACGCGCAGGTCGTCGAGGGTCCATCTGCCCTGCTCGGGATGATCGGCGAAGGCTGCGGCGTTGACCGCGAGCCAGGCGGCGTCGTCCTCGCCGGGCCGGAACGCCCGCAGTGTCACACCGTCGGGCAGCGCCACCTCGTCCAGCGGTGCGAACAGCGACCGCCGCAGCTGCAGCAGCACCCGCGCGCGGTCGAAGCCGAGGCTGACGGCGAGCGCGGAGGCCGAGGGGTGGTCGCCGTGCGCCCACAGCCGCAGCCGGCCGCCGGCGCGCTCGTCGGCGACCGCGATCGCCGCCTCGACCAGGGCCCGGCCGGCGCCGTGCCGCCGGTGCTGCGGATGCACCACCAGCTCGGCCGAGGCGCCCGCGACGGCGTCGGTCGTGTCCACGTGCGCGTAGCCGACGACGGTGCCGGCGGCGTCGTGCGCCAGCAGGTGCACCGCCTGCGCCTCGCCCCCGTGCCGCAGGTGCAGCACCACCTGCTCCGACAGCGGCAGCACGCCGTCGGTGTCGCCCGCGGCCCGGCTCAGCGCGAGCACCTCGTCGACCTGCGGGGCGGAGAGGTGGTCAAGCTGCTCGACGGTCACGGGTGGAGTCTAGGTCAGACCCTTACCGGCTCCGACTCGTGCAGCGGGCGCGACGGTGGGACGACGAACTTGTAGCCGACCTGGCGCACCGTGCCGATCATCGACTCGTATTCCGAGCCGAGCTTCGCGCGCAGGCGCCGCACGTGCACGTCGACCGTGCGGGTGCCGCCGAAGTAGTCATAGCCCCACACCTCGCGCAGCAGCTGGTCGCGGGTGAAGACCCGGCCGGGGTGCTGCGCCAGGAACTTCAGCAGCTCGAACTCCTTGTAGGTGAGGTCGAGCGGGCGGCCCTTGAGCTTCGCCGCGTAGGTGTCAGGGTCGATCGTCAGCTCGCCGGCCTTGATCATGCCGCCGCTCGCGGCCGCGGCCGAGTTGAGGCGGCCGACGCCCAGGCGCAGCCGGGCCTCGATCTCCGCGGGACCGGCGCTGGCCAGGATGACGTCGTCGAGGCCCCAGTCGGCGTGCAGCGCGACCAGACCGGCCTCGGTCACCACCGCGAGCAGGGGCACACCCAGCCCGGTGGCGTGCAGCATGCGGCAGGTCGCGCGGGCGTCGGCCAGCTCGGTGCGCGCGTCGACGATCACGGCGTCGGGGCTCGGCCCGCTCACCAGCGTGCGGACGTCACGGGGAGCGGTGCGCACCGTGTGGGGCAGCAGGTCCAGCCCGGGCAGGACCACCTGGCCCGCGGGCGCCGCGGTCAGCAGCAAAATCTCCACGAGTCACCTCCGTGGCCGCGGCGCACCTCGCAGCGGGGGCGCTGTAGCGCCCTGAGCGGGGCGGCGGCTCTGTGTCTTCGTCCCGGCCACGTTGACGGGGTGTTGTGGGTGTATCCCACCGAAGAATATCGGAGTATTCATGTTTTGCGACCAGCGGCGATCCGAATCGAGACAGTCGGGTGAGCCACACTCCACCGTTTCTTTCGACGTGCTATGCGGTTTTTCTCATCCCGGTGCGGGCCGGGACGGGGTGGTTCTGGCACCATCGGGGCGTGCCCGCTACCACACCCTCCGCCGGGGACCACGGCGCCTGGCCTCCGGCCGCCGACGAGGCGCCCCGCCGCCGGCGCCGGGAGGAGGCCGACGTTCCGGATATCTCCGACCAGTCCGAGTCATTTCAACCGGCTCGGCGCATGGTCTCCCTCGGCATCGCGGGCTTCGCCGCGCTCATGACGGTCGGCCTGGTCGTCGGCGCGCAGACCAGGCACGAGTCCTACGCCGTGGTGATCTTCGGCGTGCAGGTGCTGTTCGTCGGCGTGTGGATCATCGCCAGCCGCCCGCCGGCCCCGCGCGTCGTCGGCGCCGTCGGCATCGCGGTCGCGATCGGCACCGACGTCGCCGCCGTGCTGACCCGCCCCGCGTCGCTCGCTCCGCTCGCCTATGTCACCGCCGCCGGGTTCATCATCGGCGTCGTCGGCCAGCTCACCCGCCCGGCGGGGCGGCAGCGGGTCACCGAGTCGCTCGGCTCGTCGCTGGTCGTCACCCTCGGCGTCGTCGCCTTCGCCAGCGTGATCGTGCTCGGCAGGATCCCGCGCGGCACCCAGGCGATCGTCGCCTGTCTGGCCGCCGCCGGCATCGCGATCGTCGTGGCCCGGCTCGCCGACTCGATCGCCGCGCTGCCCCGCATCGCCCCGCAGGTCCCGCGCGGCGGCGCGGGTGTCGTGCTCGGCGCGATGGTCGGCACCGCCGCGGCCGGCGCGATCGGCAACCTGCTCGACGGCATCACCCCGCTGCCCAGCGCGCTCGCCGGCCTCGCCACGGCCATCGTGGCGGTCATGGTCGACCTGTCCGTCGGCTACGCGGAGGCCAGCCGCCGCATCGACGGTGATGAGCCCGCCATGTATCTGGCCAGGCACATCCAGGGACCGTTGGGGGCGTTCGCCTTCGCCGCGCCCGCCGCGTATGTGGCCAGTACGCTCCTGCTCCTGTAACGCTGGGCTTGCCACGGTAGGAAATCCTGGTGGCTGGGTACGTCCCGGTGAGCAACACATGCTGAGCAACACGCAGGCGCGGAGGGAGTGCTGTGGCGAGTCGAGGGTCCAAGGTCGGCATCATCCTGGTCGTGCTGGCGGTGATCCTGGTCGGCGTGCTCTTCGTCGCGGACCGTGTCGCGGCGAGCACCGCACAGGACCGCATCACGGACGAGACCCGCAAGCAGCTCGCGGCCAACTCCGTCACCTACGAGGGTGACCCCTCGGTGAAGATCGCCGGCTTCCCGTTCCTCACGCAGGTGCTCGCGGGGGAGTACGAGAAGATCACCATCGCGCTCAGCAAGCCGCAGATCGAGAACGTGAAGCTCGAGGACCTCACCGTCGATGCCAAGGCGGTCAAAGCCGACGCCCGTGACCTGATGAACGGCAAGGGCGAGGTCGTCGCCGGCGAGGTCACCGGCCGGGCCAACATGACCTGGGACAACGTCCGCAAGCTGCTGGAGTTCAGCAACCTGCCGCAGGGTGTGGACCCCTCCGCGGTCGACGTGAAGGTCGTCAACAACAAGATCGAGCTGCGGATCCCGTTCGCGTACCAGGGCATCAAGGTCACGATCATCGCCAACGGCAACATGGTGGTCGAATCGGGCAAGGTCCTGCTCAAGCTGGACTCGGTGACCACCGACCAGGGCAACCTGCCGAAGTTCGTCAACGACCTCATCCAGGCCAACAAGAGCCGCCTGCAGGTCACCGTGAAGCTGCCCGGCCTGCCGTACAACCTGGTGATCAACTCCGCGGAGACCACGGACGCCGGACTGCTGGTCATCGCCTCCGCGAAGGACGTCCCGCTGTCACAATGATCAGGTCAAGGGCAGTCCACCAGCTGGACGTGACCTAACGGACCATGGGATGACACCGGCAGCGATGCTAGGCTCCCTGACCATGAGCATGCTGCTCACCAGACGGCGCGCGGTCGACCTGTGCCGCGTGGCCACCTGCCTGTGTTGCCGCCCCTAGTGGTGCGGCCCTGCAGCGTGCTCTTCTAACGGCTCGAGGCAGCGGCGCCCCAGACCGATGGGTCTGGCGGGCGATCCAGCTCGCGGCAATCTCCCAGACCCATCGCCGAAACCGTGATCCGTCCCCTCGGGTCGCGCGCGGCGTGGTGCACACCCCGACCCGTGTGTCGACTCGACCCATCCGAATCGTTCCCCTGGGAGAGAAAACACTCATGAGTCGCGAGAGCGCACTGGTCACGGCCGACTGGGCCGAGCAGAACATCGGCGCCGAGAACGTGGTCTTCGTCGAGGTCGACGAGGACACCGCCGCCTATGACGGCGGCCACATCGCCGGTGCGGTGAAGATCAACTGGAAGACCGAGCTGCAGGACCAGGTCCGCCGGGACTTCGTCAGCAAGGAGCAGTTCGAGGCGCTGCTGTCCAGCAAGGGCATCGGCAACGACGACGTCGTCGTGCTCTACGGCGGCAACAACAACTGGTTCGCCGCCTACGCGTACTGGTACTTCAAGCTGTACGGTCACGGCGACGTCAAGCTGCTCGACGGCGGGCGCAAGAAGTGGGAGCTCGACGGGCGCCCGCTGACCAAGGACGAGGTCAGCCGCCCCGCCACCACTTATGTCGCGGTGCACGACCAGGACCTGTCGATCCGCGCGTTCCGCGACGACGCCGTCAAGGCGATCGGCGTGCTCAACCTCGTCGACGTCCGCTCGCCCGACGAGTTCGCCGGCCGCCTCCTCGCCCCGGCCCACCTCCCGCAGGAGCAGGCGCAGCGTCCGGGCCACATCCCGACCGCCGTGTCGGTGCCGTGGAGCAAGGCCGCCAACGAGGACGGCACCTTCAAGTCCGACGACGACCTGCGCGAGCTCTACGCCGCCGCCGGCCTCGACGACAGCAAGGCGACCATCGCGTACTGCCGCATCGGCGAGCGCTCCTCGCACAGCTGGTTCGTGCTCAAGGAGATCCTCGGGCACAGCGACGTGCGCAACTACGACGGATCCTGGACCGAGTACGGCTCCCTCGTCGGTGTCCCCGTCGCCGTGGGCGACGAGCCCGGTAACGCGTGAAAGGCAGATCATCATGAGCACTGTTGACAGCTGCGGCGCCCCCGAGCAGAGCGCGCCGATCCCGGCCTCCGTGGACGTCGAGAAGGAAACCGTCATCACCGGCGTGGTGAGCTCCGGCGACGGTCCCGTGGGCGGTGCCTACGTGCGCCTGCTCGACTCGACCGGCGAGTTCACCGCCGAGGTCGTCACCTCGCCGGCCGGCCAGTTCCGCTTCTTCGCCGCGCCCGGCAACTGGACCCTGCGCGCCCTGTCCCGCCAGGGCAACGGCGACGCGAGCGTGGCCGCCGACCGGGGCATCAACGAGATCGCGGTCGCGGTCGCCTGACCCTCGCACGCAACGTGACGCCGCCCTCCGGGCCCAACCCCGGAGGGCGGCGTCGTTGTGCCGGGCTGCGAGGATATCGGCCGTGAAACGTCGCTGGATCGTCGCCGCAACGGCTGCCTGGGCCCTCGCCGTGGCCGGCTTCGCCTACTACTCCTCGCGCAACGACGCGCCGACGTCCCGCGACCAGACCACGATCGCCGAAGGCCTGCCGGTCGTCGACGGGGCCCTCGCCCGGGTCGCCGCCGCACTCGACCCCGCCACCACCGTCACCGCACTCGGCGGTTACACCCGCACCGACCGCAGCTGCCGGGTCACCTCGGCGCGCGAGGGCACCCGTTTCGAGCGGGTGCTGATGGTGTACGTGCGAAAGGACACCGAGCCCGCCGTGCTGGACCGGGTGCGGGGCGCGCTGCCCGCGTCGTACGACAGCCACCTGGTGAGCGGGTCGAACACCCATCTGCTGACCGCTGACGCCGGTGGCTTCGTCACCCTGCGCGGCGCCCTTGTGCAACCGGGCCAGCTGCGCTTCGTCGCCGACACCGGCTGCCGCGTGCAGGACGCGGCGGTGCAGGAGGCGACGCCGCAGTCGCAGAGCGCCAACCGCGCGCCCGTGCAGGCGGTGCTCGACACCCTGAAACAGACCGCGTCGGACTGGCGGACCCACCGCCTGACCTGCCCCGGCGGCGGCACCCTGTGGACCGTCGAGGCGGTCACCACCGGCGACGGCGCCGCGTCCCGCGCCACGGTCCCCGCGACCGCGGTCGTCCTCGACGAGCCGAAGCTGTTCGCCTTCCGCGCCGGTGATGCGGGCGTCGCCCTGCGCGTCGAAGGCGACGCGCTGCACATCACGTCGACCGCGGGCTGTTAGTACACGAGCGCCTGCGCGCCCTCCTGGAGCGCCTCCTCGACGAAGACGGCCGCGCCGGCGATGCGCACGCCCGGGATGACGTCGTCGGGGCGTATGTCGCGGCGGGCCGCGCACTGGGTGCACAGCGTGACCGTGCCGCCGGCCAGGATCGCCTCCAGCAGGTCGGCCAGGGGAGCGGCGTGCGGCAGCTCGAACTGCGCCGCCCGGCCCGGCAGCGCGAACCATGCCGACTCCCCGGTCAGCCACAGCGAGGTGGGCACCCCGCCGGCGAGAGCGGTGGCGGCCACGGTGAACGCCTGCGAACAGCGCTCCGGCGCGTCCGTGCCGGCGGTGAGCTTGATGACCAGAGAACGTGCCATGTATCGCAGCATAGAATTCGGGGGATGGTTACCGAGATCGGGTTCGTGAGCTTGCTGGTCGCCGGAATGGGCGCACTGGCCGGCGGCCTGATCTATCTGGCGGTGAGGGTGTCGAGGGGGCGTTGGTGACAGACGTAGAGCCGCCGTGGGCGGGATTGGCCCAGGTCGGGGAGTATCCGTATGAGGAGACGCACGACCTGCGGGTCGGGCCGGACCTCCATCCCGCGCTGCTCGGTCTGCTGCCGCTGGTCGGCGTGTGGCGCGGGCGAGGCCAGGGCGACTATCCGACGATCGAGGGCTTCCACTACGCGCAGGAGATCCGCTTCAGCCACGACGGCCGGCCGTTCCTGTTCTACGAGTCGCGCGCGTGGGTGATCGACGTCGAGGGCAACCCGATCAAGCCCAGCAACCGGGAGACCGGCTGGTGGCGGCCGGTGCTCGCGGACGGCAAGGCGACCGATGAGGTCGAGGTGCTGCTGAGCCAGCCGACCGGGATCATGGAGCTCTACATCGGTCAGGCCAAGGGCACCACGCAGTGGCAGATGGCCACCGACACGGTCGTCCGCACGTCGACGGCCAAGGAGGTGCGCGGCGCGCAGCGGCTCTACGGGATCGTCGAGGGCGCGCTGCTCTACGCGTTCGACCTCGCGGCGGTCGGCCAGCCGCTCCAGACGCACCTGTCGGCCCGCCTGGAGCGTGTCGCGGGCTAGGGCTCCGGGCTAACCTGGTGCGGTGGGTTTCGATGATCTGGCCGCGGTGCTCCGGTCGCGGGGCCTGCGGCTGACCGCGCCGCGGCAGCTCGTGCTCGAAGCGGTCTACCGGCTGCGCCACGCGACACCGGACCAGATCCACGCCGACGTCAGCGAGCGCGCCGCCGGGGTCAACATCACCACCGTCTACCGCACGCTGGAGCTGCTCGAAGAGCTCCAGCTGGTGACGCACGCGCACCTGTCGCACGGCGCGCCCACCTATCATCCGCTCGGCGAGCACCAGCACGCCCACCTGGTGTGCCGGGGCTGCGGCGACGTGCAGGAGCTGCCGTCCTCCACGCTCGAGGCGCTCGCCGACGACCTGTGCACCACCCGCGGCTTCCGCCTCGACATCGGCCACGTGGCCCTGTTCGGTGTGTGCGGCAGCTGCGGCACCGAAGAGGAGTAACCCCGTGAAGCCCGTTTCCGTGGCGTCCATAGAGCCCTCGTCCCCCGACACCGGCGCGATCGCGCACTACGGCGACCCCGGCCGCGAGCAGAAGATCCTCGACACCGAGGCCGGTCTCGTCGACCGCTCGCACCGCGACGTGCTCGCCGTGCCGGGCGTCGACCGGCTGACCTGGCTGCACAGCCTCACCACCCAGCACCTGACCGGCCTGCCCCCGATGACCGGCTCCGAGCTGCTCGTCCTGTCGCCGCACGGGCACGTCGAGCACCACGCGGTGCTCGTCGACGACGGCACGACCACCTGGCTGGACCTGGAGCCGGGCGCCGGGGCGGGCCTGCTGACGTTCCTCACCCGGATGATCTTCATGACCCGGGTCGAGCCCGCCGACGCGACCGCCGGCCGGGCCGTGCTGTCGATCGCCGGTCCGCACACCGACGAGGCGCTGACCGCGCTCGGCGTCCCGCTGGCCGCGCCCGACGTGGTGCCGGTGCCGCCGGCGAAGTTCGCCACGGGTGTCGTCCCGCCCCGCCCCACCGCCCGGTATGCCGCCGCGGCGCTGCCCGGCTTCGACGGGCTCGTCCGGCGGGTCGAGGGCGGCGCGGACCTCCTAGTGCCGCGCGCCGCGGTGCCCGACGTCGTCGCCGCGGCAGGTCTCCCGCTCGCGGGGATCTGGGCGTACGAGGCGATGCGGGTGGCGGCCCGGCGGCCGCGCTTCGGCTTCGAGACCGACCACAAGACGCTGCCCGCGGAGGTCGGGTGGACAGCGCAGGCCGTACACCTCGAAAAGGGCTGTTACCGAGGGCAGGAGACGGTCTCCCGGGTGCACCACCTCGGCCGGCCACCGCGCAAGCTGGTGCTGCTGCACCTGGACGGCATCGCCACCGACGAGCTGCCCGCGCCGCACACCGAGGTCGTCAAGGACGGGCGGGCGGTCGGCTTCGTCGGCACCGCCGTGCGACACTACGAGCTCGGCCAGATCGCGCTCGCCGTGGTCAGGCAGAACGTCAAGCCCGGCAGTGACGGTCAATCGGGCGGTCAATTGCTGGTGGGTCCGTCCACCGCCGCGATCGACCCGCTGTAGAAAGAGCCATGACGACAACGACGTTGATCACGGTGGCGCCCACCGGCGCCGAATCGAGCAAGTCCGACGTGCCAGCCCTGCCGGTGACCCTGGCCGAGCTGGTCGCGACCGGCAAGGACTGCCAGGCGGTGGGCGCCGCCGTCATCCATGTGCACCTCCGCGACGCGGCCGCCGCGCCGACCCTCGACCTGGGTCTGCTCAAGGAGGCCGTCGCCGCGCTGCGGGCCGAGACGGACCTGATCGTCCAGCTCTCCAGCGGCGGTGCGGTCACCGACCCGGAGGACGACCGGCTCCGGGTCCTGGACGCCGAGCCCGACATGGCCTCCTGCACGATGGGCACGGTCAACTTCGGCGACGACGTGTTCCTCAACCGGTGGGCGTTCGTCGTCGAGCTGCACACCCGCATGCGCGACCGTGCCATCGTCCCCGAGTACGAGATCTTCGACCTCGGCCAGCTGACCACCCTCAAGCGCCTGCTCGACAAGCACGGGCTGCCCTTCGGCGGCCATGTCCACGTCGACCTCGTCATGGGCGTGCCCGGCGGGATGCCCGGCACCGCCGACGCCCTCGTCGCCTGCGTCCAGGCGATGCGCGACCTGCCCGAGGGCACCACGTTCTCGGCCACCGGCATCGGCCGCAGCACGCTGCCGGTCCTGCTCGCGTCGCTGTCCGCGGGCGGGCACCTGCGGGTCGGCATGGAGGACACCGTCACGTACTCCAGGGGCGTGCCGGTGGAGAGCAACGCGCAGCTCGTCGCGCGGGCCTCCGCCTTCGCCCGCCTCGCCCAGCGCCCACCGATGACCCCGTCCGCCGCCCGCGCGCTGCTGGGCGTCCGGGCATGAGCGACCTGTACCTGGGCGGCGAGCCGCTCGCGGAGGTCGTGCGCAGCGGTTTCGTGGAGAGCCGGCACAGCGGGTCCGTCGTCGTCCTGGACGCCAGCGGGGAGGTCACGGCGTGGGCCGGTGACGTGCTCGGCCCGATCTTCCCGCGCTCGTCCAACAAACCCATGCAGGCCGTCGGGATGCTGGCGGCCGGCCTGTCCGCCACCGGAGCCGAGCTGGCGATCATCTCGGCCAGCCACCGCGGCCAGCTCGTCCACGTCGAGGCCGTGCGCGGGGTCCTCGGCGACATCCCGGCGACCGCGCTGGGCTGCCCGCCGGACTACCCGCTGTCCGACGCCGCCCGCGACGCCGTGGTCAGGGCGGGCGGGGAGCGGTCGCCGCTGTTCATGAACTGCTCCGGCAAGCACGCCGGGATGCTGCGCACGTGCGCGGCCAACGGCTGGCCCCTCGCCGGCTACCTGGAGCCGGCGCATCCGGTGCAGGTGGCGATCCGCTCCGGTGTCGAGTCCCTGGCGGGGGAGCCGGCGGCGGCGGTCGGCGTGGACGGGTGCGGCGCGCCGCTGCTCGCGGTGTCGCTACGCGGGCTGGCCTCGGCGTTCCTGCAGCTGGTGTCCGCCCCGCCGGGCTCCGCGCCGCGCCGGGTCGCCGACGCGATGCGCGCCCGTCCCGACCTGGTCTGCGGCACCGACGCCGACGGCCACGACACGCAGCTCATGCGGGCGGCTCCCGGTCTTCTGGTGAAAGGCGGCGCGGAGGGTGTGCTTGCCGCCGCCCTCCCCGGCGTCGGTGCGGTGGCGATGAAGATCGACGACGGCGCGATGCGGGCCCGGCTGCCGGTGCTGAATTCGGCCTTTTCACGGCTGGGCGTTTCGCTGGCGCCATACACTGAAATGTCGGTTTTGGGTGGCGGGTCGCGGGTAGGCGAGGTCCGCGGTGTCTGGTGACCCGCTTCACGCTAGCTGCTGCAAGCGTTTTGCTTGCAAGAGTTAGCAGGGCGAGCTACGGTCGGTGACGTGACTGAAGAGCCGCGCGACCTGGGTGGGTTCATTCGTGACCTGCGCCGCAACGCGCGCATCTCGCTCCGCCAGCTCGCCGAGCAGGCCGGCGTCAGCAACCCATATCTCAGTCAGATCGAGCGTGGCCTGCGCAAACCGAGCGCCGAGGTGCTCGCGCAGCTCGCCGGTGCGCTGCGGGTGTCGACCCCGCTGATGTATCTGCGGGCCGGCCTGCTCGAGCGCGAAGGGCACGACGTCCTGGCCGCGATCGCTGCGGACAGTGATCTCACCGTGTCCCAGAAGCAGTCGCTCACGCAGATCTACGAGACGTTCCGGCGCGAGAACACGCGCACCGATGTGGATGGCGCCCCCTCGGGGGCGGGGCCGGGCGCCGATCCGACATCACCGACGAAGTCAGAGGAGCTGAAATGACCACCAGCACCACCACCCGCAAGATCCCCACCCCGCTCTATGCCGCCGCCGGCGCCGGTGACCTGGCCTATGAGCAGCTGCGCAAGCTGCCCGGGCAGGTCGCCCAGCTGCGCGCCCGCGTCGAGGAGCTGCGTCCGGCCGTGACCGACGCCGTCGCCGAGACCAACCTCCGCGCCGACCTGACCGTGGCCGCCGACCGCCTGCGCGACGTGGCCCGGCGCAACACGGTGACGCTGCTCGCCGGCGCCCAGGTGGCCCAGGACCGCGCGCTTGCCGTCTACACCGAGCTGGTCAACCGTGGCGAGAAGGTCGTCGCCGGCGGTCGCACGACCGAGGCGAAGATCGAGATCGCGCCGGCCACGAAGACCGTCACCACCGAGGTCGCCGTGACCCCGACCCCGGCCGACGTCGCGCCGGCCGTGACGCCGAAGTCCTCCGACGCGTCCACTTCCACGGATGCCGTGGCGCCCGCCGCCGCGCCCGCGAAGAAGGCGACCGCCGCGAAGAAGACCACCGCAGCGAAGAAGTAACGGGAGTTTGTCAGGAGCCCTCCGGCACCGTCTCGCACGGGCCGGGGGGCTTCGGAATAAGCTCGTGGGATGGTGACTGCAGTGCCGGTGTTCTACGACAGGGTCGAGCTCTACATCGACCTGGCGGTGTGGATCTTCTGCCTGGTGCTCGGCGCCGCGGCGTTGCTGCACTGCCTCGTCCAGCGGGCCGACGCCTTCCCGGCCATCGGCACCATGTCCAAGACGATCTGGCTGGCCATGAACGGTGGAGGTCTGCTGCTCACCGCGGTGGCACCACAGTTGCGCATGGGCTACCTGAGCATCTTCCTGCTCATCTCCGCGGGCATCTTCGCGGTGTATCTGCTCGACATCAGACCCGCCCTGCGCGACGCGGTCGACGGCCACGGCTCGTGGTGATGGCGGTTCGCTGATGGACTTCCGCTGGCCGCCGCCGCCCGACGGCAGGCCCGACCGGTTCCGCCCGCCCGTGACCCGCGGGCCGCAGACCGGCCGGCCGACCCTCCCCGCACCGCCGACAGAGCAGATCGCCACCCCGCACGGCGTCGAGCTGGAGCGGCTCATCACCGGCGACGGCGACCCCGTCACGGTCTTCGCCCACGGGCTGGGCAGCGGCATCGCCGAGACCCGCCCCCTGGGCAGCGCGGTCTCCGGCCGCAAGGTCTTCTTCCAGTTCCGCGGGCACGGCCACTCCGCCGCGCCCGGCGGCTTCTGGACCTATGCCGACCTCGCCCGGGACCTGCGCGCCGTCGCGGACCTGTCCGGCGCCACCCGTGCCCTCGGCGTCAGCCTCGGCGCCGGCGCGCTCTGCCGGCTCCTCGCCGACAACCCCGGCCGCTTCGAGCGCGCCGTGTTCTTCCTCCCCGCCGTCCTGGACACGGCGCGGCCGGCCGCCGCGCAGGAGCGACTCAGCGCGCTGCTCGAAGCGATCGACGCCGGCGACGCCGCCGCCGTGGCCGACGTGATCTCCATGGAGGTCCCCACCCAGGTCCGCAACACGCCCGCGGTCTGGGCGTTCCTGCGCCAGCGGCTCGACCAGCTGATGCGCGACGGGCTCGCGGCCGGCCTCGGCAGCCTGCCCGCCCAGGTCGCCGTCGATGACCGCGCCGACCTCGGCAAGGTCACCGCCAGATGCCTCGTCATCGGCGCCCGCGGGGACGACCTGCATCCTGTCGCCGTCGCCGAGCAGCTCGCCGAATCCCTGCCCGGCGCCGAGCTGCACATCTACGACCGCCCCGGGGTCGTGTGGACCCATCGGGCAGACCTGCGCGGCCGGATCTCCGCGTTCCTCAACGCCGCCTGAGCCCGCCGCCCGAGACTGTCCGAACGGCTGATCCCCGGGCGTGTATCAGGAGGACACCTCGAGGCGTCTGTCTTGTGGACGACAAAACTTCGCCACGACTGACCTGAGGGGGATCGGACCATGACCGCGCTGCGCCGCTGGGCCGGACCGACATAGAGTTCGGGACATGGGTGTCACGCAACACGGCAGGACCTCCCGTCTCGACCTCGCGGACCCGACACTGCGCGAGTGGACGTGCGTCGTCCTGCACTCCGATGCCACCGACGGCATCGTGCTCGACCGCTCCGCCTTCTATCCGGGCGGCGGCGGCCAGCCGCCGGACCACGGCGTTCTGCTGTGGCAGGGGGTACAGACGCGGATCACCGGGACGCGAAAAGGTGACGACCTCTACCTCCAGCCGGCCGAGGGTGACCCGCTCCCGCCCGCCGGCACCGAGGTCATCGGTGCCGTGGAGGACGACCGCCGCACGAAGCTGATGCGCACCCACTCCGGCCTGCACGTCCTGGGCGGTGTGGTGTTCCGCGACTTCGGCGCACTCGTCACGGGCGGCAGCATGGAGCCCGCCGAGGCCCGCATGGACTTCAACCTGCCCGAGGTCCCGCCCGACTTCAAGGCGCGGCTCGAGGAGCTCATCAACGCCGAGGTCGCCGCCGATCGGAAGGTCGTGACCAGGGTCCTCGGCCGCGACGAGGCCCTGGCCATCCCGGACATCATCCGCACCCAGGCCAACCTGATCCCGCCCGACGAGCAGGAGATCCGCATCGTCGACATCGTGGGCCTCGACGCTCAGGCCGACGGCGGCACCCACGTCGCGTCGACCGCCCAGATCGGCCGTCTCCAGGTCGTCAAGGTCGAGAGCAAGGGCAAGGCCAACCGCCGGGTCCGGGTCCGCCTCAGCGACTGACGCACTCTGGTCGGTGGCGTTTGCGAGACGCCGAGTCCGCCTCAGCGACTGACGCACTCTGGCCGGTGGCGTTTGCGAGACGCCGAGTCCGCCTCAGCGACTGACGCACTCTGGCCGGTGGCGGCTCGCGGGATGCGGGGTCCGCGTCAGCGACCGACCTTCAGCTGGTTGGCGCCGGCGGGCAGGATCAGCTTCGCCCCGTCGGCCCTCGTCACCTCCAGGATCGGCTCGCCCGGGTCGATCCCCAGGTCGCGGCGCTCCGGATCGGTCGGCATCCGCCCGATGACCTCGTCCCCGTCGCGCAGCTCCACGACGTCCCGCTGCAGGGCGGGCCGCACCTGTGTGCGCGCCCCTCTCGCCGACACCACGAGCCCTTCCTGCCGCAGCACCGACACCGCGTTCCGGACCGCGGGCCGCCCCAGCGCGTGCTCCTGCATGAGGCTGCTCTCCGACGGCACGAACGCCCCCGGCGCCAGCACCCCCGTGTGGATCTGCTCACGCAGCAGGTCCGCCAGCTGCTGATACAGCGGCCGATCCGAACTCCGGTCGATCATGCGACAACCGTAGATAACCCGCCGATCTTGTCCGCTTGCCGTCCTATGCGCACATGGCCCTATAATCGCTCATGGGCATTGCCGAAGCTCGATCGGGAGGCACGATGACTGGCTATTCTTGTGAAATGGAAGCTCCTGAGCACGGCGGGTTGCCGCCACACACGCCCGGTGCGGGTGCGGCGCTCCTGAGACAGCTGTGGGGTCCTGACCGTGTGCCGGAGGAGTTCTCGCCCGAGGCCGAGCGTCAGGTCGACGAGCTGATCGCGACGGCGCAACGGTTGATCGCCGAGCGGGGCGGTCAGGCGACAGCCTGATGTTCGTCCTCGACGCAAGCGCGATAGTGGCGATGTTCGACGCTTACGAACCGCTCATGAACCTCTGGTTCCGTGCCGATCGGGGCGATTTCCCGCTCGCCTTCCCCGCTGCCGCGATCGTGGAAGCCGGCGATCAGGCCGGTATCCGGCCGACCGCGTGGGAGCCGGTGCTCTGGTCTCCGTCGATGAAGGTGCTGCCGCTCGATGAGGCGGCTGCCACGACAGTTTCCGCGTGGTCCGGGTCGCTGGCGGTGAGGCAGGCGATCTGGGAGTCGGAAGCGACGGGATGGCCCGTGCTGACCTGCGACCCGGGGCAGTATGCGGCGGAGGCCTACGTGCTGGCGGTGTAGCCACGTGATCCCGGGGGTTCTGTGTCCGGGGCCTCCGGGGTCGTGAAAGATGAGCGGGTGGCGCCGCTGAAGACGTTGTGGGACGAGTTCGCCGAAGGGGCGCGGCTGCTCGGGCGGGGGTTCGCGCTGTACGGGCGAAACCCCCGTCTCCTGTTGCTGGGGCTGATCCCTGCGGTCATCTCATTCCTGTTGCTCGGCACCGCGTGGTTCTTCCTGTTGTGGTTCATCCGGGACATCTCGGCGGCCGTCACGTGGTTCGCCGATGACTGGGGGTCGCCGTGGCGGGGGATGACCCGGTTCGGGGCGGGTGCGGGGATCGTCATCGTGTCGGCGCTGGTGTCGGTGCTGACGTATACGGCGTTGACGTTGCTCATCGGGGACCCGTTCTACGAGGTCATCTCCGAGCGGGTCGAGGGGCGGTTCGGCGGGACACCCGGGATGCCCGACCTGCCGTGGCACAAGACGATCCTGAAGAACGCGGCGGACTCGATCAGGCTGATCGTGCTGGGGATCGCGGTGTCGGTCCCGTTGTTCCTGCTGGGGTTCGTGCCGGTGTTCGGGCAGACGGTCGTCCCGGTCGTCGACGTCGTCGTGGGCGGGTGGCTGCTCGCGGTGGAGCTGACGGGTGTGCCCTTCAACCGGCGCGGGCTGCGCCTGAAGGAGCGCCGGGCCATGCTGCGTGCCAACCGGCCCCTCGCGCTCGGCTTCGGCATGCCCGTGTTCGTGATCCTGCTGATCCCCTTCGCCGCGATCCTGGTCGTGCCGGCCGCGGTCGCCGGCAGCACCCTGCTGACCCGCAAACTGTTCGGCCTGCCCATCGAGCAGACCGACAAGGGCGAGCAGCGCGTGGTCGCGCGGGTGTGAAGACCCGTCAGCCGGTGCGGAGGCCTTCGAGAAGGCCGGTGTCGCCGCTGACGAGGAGGGTGTCGAAGGCGACCCGTCCGAACAGCGCCAGCAGCAGGTCGCTGGCCGGGCCGCTGGCGGTGGCGCGCTCGTGGTGGTCGTCGGAGTCCAGCAGGGTGTCGGTGTCCAGGAGGGCGACCCCGGCACCGCGGAGGCGGACATACCAGACCTGGTCGACGTCGGTGGCGTGCAGGGCGATCATGCCGACGCGGTTGGCGGGGCCGGAGCGGCGGCCTGCGGGGAGCCAGGTGTCGAGGACCTCGGTGACGCCGTCGCTGGCGAGGCGCGGCTCGATGGGCTCGCTGAGGCCGCCGGCCATCTGGGCGTCCCAGCGGTGGATGGCGGTCTCCAGGGCCATGCGGCGGTGCCAGAAGCCGGCCTTCTTCGCCTGCGGAGCCCAGTTGTAGGCGGGCAGGTCGGGGTCGACGGCGTCGAGGGTGGCGAGCAGCTCGGTGAAGGCGTCGGTCCAGGCGACCACCGGGTCGACGCCGGCGGGCAGCGACGAGTCCGGGCGCGGGTCGGGACGGTCGGTGACGCCGCGCGGGACGACGCCGGTGACCCAGACATACACCTGGCTGAGGTGCCAGGCGAGGTCGCGCACCTGCCAGCCGGGGCAGGTGGGCACGGCGGCGTCCAGGGGGACCGCGGCGCCGATCGTGGCACGGAAGGCGTCGCCCTCGGCGCGCAGCGCGGCGAGCCAGAACTCCTTGGTGAGCTGAGGCTTGCTCATCGGCGATCCCTCTCCCGGTCCGGACGCTGCAGGTCCAACATTAGGCCACGCCTTACTCTGGTGCGGTGTCCGAAGCAGCCGCGCCCGTGCCCAGCCTCGCCGACCTCACCACCCTGCGCCTCGGCGGTCCAGCCGATCATCTGGTGGAGGTGACCTCGGAGGAGGCCACCGTAAAAGCTGTCAAGGACGCGGACCGCGTGCTCGTCCTCGCCGGTGGGAGCAACGTCGTGATCGCCGACGAGGGGTTCCCGGGCACCGTGGTGCTGATGCGGCAGCGCGGGACGGCGGCGCACCGGGCGGACGAGGTCGTCAGGCTGACCGTCCAGGCAGGGCAGCCGTGGGACGAGGTCGCCGCCGAGGCGGTCGCCAACGGCTGGTCGGGGATCGAGTCGCTGTCGGGCATCCCCGGCTCGGCCGGCGCCACCCCGATCCAGAATGTCGGTGCGTATGGGCAGGAGGTCGCCGAGACGATCACCGCGGTGCGCGTGTACGACCGGGTCCGCGACGAGGTCGTCGAGCTGCCGAGGGAGGCGTGCGGCTTCGCGTACCGGACCAGCGTGTTCAAGCACGACGAGCGTTTCGTGGTCCTCGCCGTCACGTTCGAGCTGGCGGTGTCGCCGTTGTCCACGCCGATCCGGTATGCGGAGCTGGCCAGGACCCTCGGCGTGGAGCAGGGGGAGGCCGCGCCGCTGCGGGAGGTCCGCGAGGCGGTGCTGAAGCTGCGCGCCGGCAAGGGCATGGTCCTCGACCCGTCCGACCGCGACACGTTCTCGGTGGGCTCGTTCTTCACCAACCCGGTGGTCGCGGCGGAAGCGGTGGCCAAGGTGCGGGCGGAGGCCGGCGAGCCGCCCGCCTGGCCCGCGCCCGACGGGATGGTCAAGCTCAGCGCGGCGTGGCTCATCGAGCGGGCCGGCTTCGGCAAGGGCTACGGCGACCCGGCCGGTGGCGTAGCGCTGTCGGGCAAGCACACCCTTGCGCTGACCAACCGCGGCACCGGCACGACGACCGCGCTCCTGGGCCTGGCCCGTGAGATCCGGCACGGCGTCCAGGCGAAGTTCGGCGTCGAGCTGCACCCCGAGCCGGTCCTCGTCAACTGCCGTCTGTGACCAGGCAGGAGTAGGGCACCGTCAGCTCGCCCAGGCGCCAGCGGGCCGGGCGGTCCAGCACCGGCCAGCCGGCGTCGCGGGTCGCCTCGACGGCCCGCCGCCAACGCTGCCGCGGGCCGAAGACCGACAGCGGCGCCGCGTCCCGCCACGCGGTGTCCAGTGTGGACAGCAGGGCGTGGATCGGCTGCCCGGGCACGTTGTGGTGGATGAGGCACTTCGGCAGCCGCTCCGCCAGGGTCGCGGGCGTGTCCAGTGTGGACAGCCGGCTGGCGAGCGTCAGCGTCCGCGGTACACCCGCCGAAACGGTCACCCAGGATGCCAGCCGCCCGAGCTCGTCGCACGTGCCCTCCACGAGCACCGCTCCGGTCGCGGTCATCGCGGCCCACGCGGCGGGGACGGCGTCGAGGTCGTACTGGCGCAGCACGTTGAACGCCCGCACCACCGTCGGCGCGAGCCCGGCCAGCTCGAAGCCGCCGCGCCGGAACGTCAGCCCCGGCGGGTCGTCGAAGGGCTGCGCGACGGCGACGCGTGCCGGGTCGATCTCCAGGCCGACGACGCTGACCGAAGAGCCCAGACGGCGGTGCAGTTCCAGGGTGGTGACCGGCGAGGCGCCGTAGCCGAGGTCGACGACGAGCGGTGCCTCGGCCCGGGCGAGCACCGCGCCGAGGGTCACCGCGATCCAGTTGTCGACCCGCCGCAGCCGGTTGGGGTTGGTGGTGCCCCGGGTAACGGCGCCGAACGGCCGCATCACGACACCCGGTGCACCTTGTGCTGGGCGGCCTGGGCGAGCGGCCGGACCACGATCCGGTCGATGTTGACGTGGTGCGGCCTGGTGGCGGTCCACGCGACGCAATCGGCGATGTCGTCGGCGACCAGGGGGAACTCCACCCCCTTGTAGACCGCCGCGGCCTTCTCGGCGTCCCCCTCGAAGCGCTTGATGGCGAACTCGTCGGTCTTCACCATGCCGGGGTCGATCTCGACGACCCGGATCGGGCGGCCGTTGAGCTCCAGGCGCAGCGTCTCCGCGACCGCCGTCTGCGCGTGCTTCGCCGCCGTGTAGCCGCCGCCCCCCTCGTACACGACGAGACCCGCGGTGGAGGAGATCACCACGATGGTCGCCCTGCCCGATTCGGTCAGCAGCGGCAGGAGCGCCTTGGTGACCCGGACGGTGCCCAGGACGTTGACCTCGAACATCCACTGCCAGTCGCTGAGGTCGGCCTCCTCGACGGTCTCCGCGCCGATGGCGCCCCCGGCGTTGTTGACCAGCAGCTCCACCGGGCCGCCCAAATCAGCCACAACACCGACAAGTCGCGTGATGTCTGCATCGGAGGTGACGTCGGCCACAACGGCGGTCGCGGCCGGAAGGGAATCGACCAGCGACGCAAGGTGCGAGGCGCGCCGGGCGACGGCCACCATGTGGAAGCCCTCAGCGGCGAGCCGGCGGGCGGTAGCAGCACCGATGCCGCTGGAGGCCCCGGTCACCACGGCGATAGGAGAAGACATGCCGACCATCCTGCCGCAAAGGCCCGGGAGCGTAGTGACCAACGCAACGGTGGGTAGACGGCCGTCCGCGAGGGAACATGGACGGTTGGGAAGATGTAATCGTCCGGCAACAGAAGAAGGAGCACCGACGTGGCGCGGGTCGACTCGCTGCACAGGCACACCCCGCATTCCCGTCGAACGCTTCCGCGGAGGGTCGCGACGCTGTCCGTGCACACGTCCCCGCTCGACCAGCCGGGCACCGGCGACGCCGGCGGCATGAACGTGTACATCGTGGAGGTCGCCGAGCGCCTGGCCAGGGCCGGTGTCGAGGTCGAGGTCTTCACCAGGGCGACGTGCAGCGAGCTGCCGCCGGTGGTGGAGATGGCGCCGGGCGTGCTCGTGCGGCACGTCATCGCGGGGCCGTTCGAGGGCCTCGCCAAGGAGGACCTGCCGGCGCAGCTGTGCGCGTTCACCAACGGTGTCCTGCGCGCCGAGGCGTCGAGGGCGCCCGGTTGGTATGACCTCGTCCACTCCCACTACTGGTTGTCCGGTCAGGTCGGGTGGCTGGCGAAGGACCGCTGGGGCGTCCCGCTGGTGCACACCGCACACACCCTGGCCAAGGTGAAGAACCAGCTGCTCGCCGACGGTGACAAGCCCGAGCCGATCGCCCGCGTCATCGGCGAGGAGCAGGTCGTGGCCGCGGCCGACAGCCTGGTGGCCAACACGCCCGCCGAGGCCGCCGACCTGATCGAGCTCTACGCAGCCGACCCGCGCCGGGTCAGCGTGGTCCCGCCGGGCGTCGACCTGGACACGTTCACGCCCGGTCCGCGGAACAGGAAGAAGTTCGGCCTGCCCGAGGACGCGCTCGTCGTGGCGTTCGTCGGGCGGATCCAGCCGCTGAAGGCGCCCGACGTGTTGCTGCGCGCCGCCGCCGAGCTGCGGGCCCGCGACCCCGAGCTGGGCGCGAAGCTGGTCGTCGCGGTCTGCGGCGGCCCCAGCGGCTCCGGGCTGGACCGGCCGACCGCGCTCATGGACCTCGCCGCCGACCTGGGCATCGCCGACTGCGTGCGGTTCCTCGCCCCGCAGCCGCGCGAGGACCTGGCGGAGCTCTTCCGCGCCGTCGACCTGGTCGCCGTGCCGAGCCACAACGAGTCGTTCGGCCTCGTCGCGATCGAGGCCCAGGCGTGCGGCACGCCGGTCGTCGCGGCCGCCGTCGGTGGCCTGGTGACCGCCGTGCGCGACGGTGTCTCCGGCGTCCTGGTCGACACCCACCGCCCGGCCGACTGGGCCGCGGTCCTCGGCGACCTCCTGGCTCACCCCGCCAGGCGCAAGGAGCTGTCCGAGGGAGCCGTCCGGCACGCCCGCGAGTTCTCCTGGAGCCACACCGCGAGCGGCCTGCTCGCCGCGTACCGCGACGCCCTCACCACCCACCGCGACACCGAGCTGCTGGCGGCGATGACCGGGCCGGAGCGTAGCGGAGCGGCCGGTCATCGAGGGGCCCAGCCTTTCGGGCGGCACTGGAGCGCAGCGGAGGTCACGCCATGACCGAGACCGTCGGCGAGCTGATCGAGCGGGTCTGTGAGGAGCGCGAGATCGCCTGGGAGAAGACCGGCGACAACGCCTACGTGGCGGTCCTGCCCGGCACCCACAAGCAGAAGACCAACTGCAACCTCATCGTGGGGGAGCACACGCTGCGCGTCGAGGCGTTCGTGATGCGCCACCCCGACGAGAACCGCGAGGCGTTGTGGCAGTGGCTCCTGCAGCGCAATTCGCGCATGTACGGGGTCGCGTTCAGCGTCGACACGGTCGGCGACGTGTACCTGATGGGCCGGCTGCCCCTGCACGCGGTCACCGAGGAGGAGCTCGACCGGCTGCTCGGGGCGGTGCTGACCTACGCCGACGAGAGCTTCGACCCGATGCTGGAGATCGGCTTCGGCTCCGCGATCCGGCGCGAGTGGGAGTGGCGGGTCAAGCGCGGCGAGCCGCTGGACAATCTTCGCGCGTTCACGGCTTTCGTGGAGAAACAGCCGAAACAGGGGGACATGGAAGCGGACCGATCGTAGCTACGCTGTGCCGGTGATCGAACGGTCGCCGCTTGCCTGGAAACCTGTCGGTGCGGTGGCGGCCTCGGCCTCCGTCGCGCTCCTGCTGACGATCAACCGGTATGACTACCACCGCGACGAGCTGTACTTCCGCATGCTGGGCTCGCACCCCACGTGGGGCTACGTCGACCAGCCGCCCTTCACGCCGCTGCTGATCCGGGCGTGCGTCGAGGTGTTCGGCGACTCCGTGTGGGCGATCCGGC
The DNA here is from genome assembly GCF_040605635.1 of Dactylosporangium sp. NPDC005555. Taxonomy (NCBI): domain Bacteria; kingdom Bacillati; phylum Actinomycetota; class Actinomycetes; order Micromonosporales; family Micromonosporaceae; genus Dactylosporangium; species Dactylosporangium sp. NPDC005555. The sequence continues at coordinate 105,785 of NZ_JBEXDG010000016.1, read as the reverse complement.
TGCCCGGCGTGCTGTTCCTGGCCGCGGCGGTCTTCCTGCTCGCCCTCATCGCCCGCGAGGCCGGCGGCGGCGCGGTCGCGCAGACGCTCGCCGGGACCGGTGCGCTGACCACCTTCGCACTGGTCTCCACGCACCTGACGCTGACCACGGGACCCGATCTGCTGGTCTGGCTCGCGGTCGTCCTGTGCGTCATGCGCGCGTCGCTGCGGGAGCTGCCACGGTACTGGCTGGTGGCCGGGCTGGTCACCGGGCTCGCGCTGTACAACAAACACCTCGTCATCCTGCTGCTGCTCACGTTCGCGGCGGGGGTGCTCATCGCCGGGCCGCGCAGGCTCCTGCTGTCGCCGTGGCTGTGGGCCGGCGCCGGCATCGCGGTCGTCGTCGGGCTGCCCAACCTGCTGTACCAGATCACCAACGACTTCCCGCAGCTCGACATGGCCTCGGCCCTGGCGGAGAACAAGGGCGACGAGGCCAGGATCACCCTGATCCCGCTGCAGCTGGCGTGGCTGGGCCCGCTCTTCGTGCCGGTCTGGATCGCGGGCATCGTGACGCTGCTGCGGAACCCGGCGCTGCGCCCGGTCCGCGCGTTCGGGGTGGCGTACCCGTTGATGCTGGTCCTGCTGTTCGCCGTCGCCGGCCAGCCGTACTACACGGTCGGGCTGCTGTGCGCGCTGTTCGCGATCGGTGCGGTGCCCGTCGAGCGGCGCGTCACCCGGCGCTGGATCCTCGTCGCGGGGGCGGCCGTCAACGTGGGCGTCGCGATCCTGACGTCGCTGCCGGTGCTGCCCGTCGACCTGATCGGTGACACGCCGGTCCCCGCGATCAACCAGGGCATCTCGGATCAGATCGGATGGCAGCAGTACGTGCGGCAGGTCGCCGACGTCTACGAGGCCCTCCCGGCGCAGGACAAACCGAACACGGTGCTCGTCACTGGCAACTACGGCGAGGCCGGCGCCCTGGACCGCTACGGCAGGGACCTGCGCCTGCCCGATGTCTACAGTGGACACAACGAGCTGTGGTGGCTCGGCCCGCCGCCCGAGTCGGCGACCGTGGTCGTGCTCGTGACGCAGGGCGACCCGGCCCGCGCGACGGCATTCGGATCGTGCGACCTGAAAGCCGAGCTGGACAACGGTTACGGCGTCGAGAACGAGGAGCAAACAGCTCGCGTCTTCGTGTGCCGGGGTCTGACGGGCACCTGGGCCGACCTGTGGCCGAGCTTCCAACATTTCGATTGATTTCAATTATTTCAAGTATGTGAGCGAGCCGACAGTCCCGGTACTTGTCGCTGCATTTCCTCGCCGCGTACCGTCGATCACGGATACCGGCGATTCCTGAAGTTGGGGAGCGACGGGGGTGTTTCTGGGCCGCGAGGCCCACTCGCGGTGGTCTGTCCGGGCGGGGCGACCACTGCAACCGGCGGCACCGCGCGGTCGAAAGACCGCAGCAGAGCGGGTGGTCGTGGACTGGGGGTGCACGCCACCCGCTGCCGCCGGTACGAGCCCCAAACTTAAGTCGGGCGTAAAGACGCACGCGGTTCCAGAGCCGTAGTTTCCTCGCATGCGGATGCGGGGCGCTGTCGCCGGTCTCTTGCTCGTCGTCGCGCTGGCGGGCTGCGGCAGCAAGGCCAACCAAGCCGATTCTTCAGAAAATCCGGAAATGCCGGCCTCGACGTCGGATTCCGCCGCCGTGGACGACGGTGCCGCCGCGCTCGCCGCCGCCGGGGCCGCGCCGTCCGGGTCGGCGTCGGCCGCCGCTTCGAAGAGCGCCGCGCCGGCGGTCAAGGCGCCCACCCAGACGTTCGCCGTCGGGGTCAGCACGTTCACCTTCACCAGGGCCGGCCGCACCCTGCGCACCCTCGTCTTCTACCCGGCGACCGGCTCGGCGGGCGGCTCGCCGAAGAGCAACGCGGGTGTCGCCGCCGGAAGGTTCCCGCTCGTCCTGTGGAGCCACGGGCTGCACGGCTCGCCCGAGGGCTACCAGGGCGTGACCGCGAAGATCGCCGCCGCCGGGTTCGTCGTCGCCGCGCCCGCGTACCCGTTCACCAACTCCGCGGCGAACCCCTTCAACCAGAACGACATGGGCAACCAGCCCGCCGACGCCTCCGCCGTCATCACCGAGGTGCTCAAGCTCGACACGAAGGCGGGCGCCGCCCTCGCCGGCCACATCGAGACCGGCCGGGTCGCCGCGGGCGGCCACTCGGCGGGCGGCTACACCACCGCGGGCATGCTGTCCGGCTCGGGCCGCGACGCCCGGCTCAAGGGCGGCATCATCGTCTCCGGCGGCGGCATGGGCGGCAAGTTCAGCGGCGTCAGCACCCCGGTCCTGTTCATCCACGGCGACGCCGACGCCACCGTGCCCTACAGCAGCGGCCGTTCGCTCTACGACGGCTGCACCTGGCCGAAGGCCTTCCTGACCCTGCTGAAGGGCGACCACGGCGGCGGCCTGTTCGGGTCCACCCCGGCCAACCAGGCGGTCTCCAAGACGATGCTCGACTTCCTGCGCTTCACCCTGTACGGCGACAGCGCCGCGAAGTCCCGCCTGCGCACCGACGCCACGGTGACCGGCGCCGCCAAGTACGACGGCACCATCTAGGCGACCGCGAACACGTCCAGGAGGCCGGTCAGGCGCAGCTGGGCGTAGGCGAGGGGGCGCGGGTTGCGCAGGCTCAGCTTGCAGCCGGCCTCCTGCGCCACCTTCCAGCAGCTGACGAGCGCGCCGATGCCGGCCGAGTCGAGCACGGTCACCTCGGCCAGGTCCACCGTCAGCGTCCTCGGCCGGAAGACGGGCAGCACCGCCCGCACCGCTTCGGAGAGGTGGTCGCGGGTGGCGAGGTCGAGCTCCCCGTCGAGCCGGATGACGACCGTGCCGGGGTCCGGTGCCTCGAGGCTCGCCGTCAGTCCGTCCACTACGCCCCCTGTCACGTTGAGGGGCGGCGTCTACCCCGCGACGGGCACCTCTAAACGCCGGATTTCGGCGCGGGCGACCCGGCGCTCCCGGGCGGGCTGGATCAGCAGGTGGCCGATGGCGGCGACCGCGCCGAGGCAGCCGCAGATCACCCAGTGCCAGTCGCCCAGGTACTCCAGGCTCGCGCCGCCGGCAGCGGGGGCGATGAAGCTCGCCGCCGGGAAGATCAGGTAGAACACGCTCTGGTACCGCCCGCGCAACGCCTCCGGCGACAGTTCCGCGATGACGGCGGCGTTCGGTGGCGCGGCCAGCATCGAGCCGACCGTCCACACGGTCGCGGCGAGCAGGTAGCCGGGCACGTCCGCGGCGAGCGCGACGCAGGCGAAGCCGAGCCCCAGGAACACGTTGGCGACGGCGAGGGTGGTGCCCTTGCGCCACCGGTCGATGAGCTTCGGCACGAAGAGCTGCCCGGCGACGATGAGCAGGCCGGCGTACGCGACGACCGAGCCGTACACGGTGGGGCGCAGCCCGTCGGCGGTGATGGCGAGCGGCAGGATCGTCGAGCTCTGCAGCGTGACGACGGCGAGCAGCAGGCTCAGCCCGACGAACGACAGGAACGCCCGGTCGGTCAGCGCCGTGTGCAGCCCACCCTGAGAGCCGCCCTGCGGCCCGTCCGGTGTCGCGGGGGCCGGTGGTTTCGTCTCCCGCACCTTCCACACCAGCAGCAGCGCCGTCACCAGCGTGCCGGCCGCGTCGACGGTGAACAGGAGCGTGAAGCTGACCTCGGCGAGCGCGCCGGCGATCAGCGACGCCGCGGCCATGCCGAGGTTGAACGCCCAGAACTGCAGGTTGAACGCGCGGCCGCGGTCGCCGGTGGGCACCACGTCGACGATCGCGGCGACGAACGCCGGGCCGGGCATGGCGTGCATGAGGCCGAGCAGCGCGGCGAGGGCGGCGATCGCGGGGATGTACTGCGTCACGGCGAGCCCGGCGAGGAACACCACGGCGCCGAAGTGCGACAGCAGCAGCGTCGGCCGGCGCCCCCACCGGTCCGCGAGCACGCCGCCGAGCAGGACGCCGGCGATCCCGCCGATGCCGTAGAGGCCGACGACGAGGCCCGCGGCGCTGGGCTTCAGGCCCCGGTCGGAGGTGAGGTACAGCGACAGGACCAGCGCGACGAACCCGCCGACGCGGTTGATGAGCATGCCGGTCCAGAGGTACCAGTACATCCTCGGCAGGCCACCGATCGTGGACCGGTACCACACACGCACAGTTGCTCCAGGAATCGTTAACGCTCTTAACAGTTAGATCTTAGCCAGCTCGGTCCGCTCCTCCGCGGCGGCGGTCAGGGCCGCCACCCGGCGCTCCCGCGCGGGCACGGCGAGCAGGCTCCACAGCGCGGCGGCCAGGCCCAGCCCGAGGCAGCCCAGCCACAGCGTGGTGTTGCCGGCCAGGTCGCGGACCGCGCCGCCGAGCGTCGGTGCCAGGAACGCCGCCGCCTGCCACGACAGGCTGTAAGCGGCCTGATAGCGCCCCCGCATGTCCACCGGGGACAGGCCGGCCAGCAGCGCGGCGGTGGAGGGCGCGTTGAGCATCTCGCCGACGGTCCAGAGCAGCACGGTCGCCGCGTACCAGACCGGGGCGTGCGCGAAGGCGGTGAGCCCGAAGCCGATCCCCAGCACCACCGCGGCGACGGGCGCGACCAGGGCCTCCCGGCGGCCGGTGAGCAGCCGGGTGACGAGCGGCTGGCCGAGCACGATGAGCACGCCGTTGAGCGCGATCACCACACCGAACGTGCGCGGGCTCAGCCCGTCGTCGATCATCGCGATCGGCAGCATCGAGGAGTGCTGCATCAGCACCAGCGCGATCAGCAGGTTGCACACGACGAAGCCGAGGAACACCCGGTCCCGGCCGAGCGCGCCCAGGCCCGTCGCGTGGTGGTGCCGCGGGACGTGTTCCGGCCTGGTCTCACGGATCTTCACCGCGATGAGGACCGCCGCGGCCGCCGTGGTCACGGCGTCGGCGACGAACAGCGTCAGATAGCCGGCGCCGGCCGCGAACCCGGCCAGGACGGCGGCCGTGGCGAACCCGAGGTTGATCGCCCAGAAGTACACCGAGAACGCCCGGCCGCGGTCGGGCGCGGGCACCAGGTCGGCGATCATCGCGCCGAGCGGCGGGCGGGCCCCCTCGGCGGCCATGCCCAGCGCGAGCGCGCCCACCATGATCGCGACGCGGTCATGTGCCAGGCCCAGGGCGACCATCAGCACCGACGCCGAACCCATCGCCAGGAGCACCGTCGGCCGCCGGCCCCAGCGGTCGGTCAGATGCCCGGCGATGGTGACGCCGACCGCACCGCCCAGCCCGTAGAGGCCGAGGACGAGCCCGGCGGTCGACCCGCTGAAGCCCCGCTCGGTCGTCAGGTAGATCGTCAGGAAGATGCCGACGAACCCGCCGGCCCGGTTGATCAGCGTGGCGGTCCAGACGATCCAGAACTGGGCCGGCAACCGGTTCCGGTGGTGCTTTTGTAAGCTGCGAGGCACGCCCGCATCCTTACATCGGAGGTCCGGTGCTGTCGAAGTGATTCGGTGCGGGAAGATTGCGGCATGAGTGAAGTCGGGACACTGGTGCTCTTGCGGCACGGTGAGAGCGAGTGGAACGCGAAGAACCTGTTCACCGGCTGGGTCGACGTGGACCTCAGCGCCCAAGGAGAGGCCGAGGCCCGTCGGGGCGGCGAGCTGATCCGTGAGTCCGGTCTGCTGCCGGATGTGGTGCACACGTCAGTGCTGCGCCGTGCCATCCGCACCAGCGAGATCGCCCTGCACGCCGCCGACCGGCACTGGATCCCGGTCCAGCGCAACTGGCGGCTCAACGAGCGGCACTACGGTGCCCTGCAGGGCAAGAACAAGAAGCAGACCCTGGAGGAGTTCGGCGAGGAGCAGTTCATGCTCTGGCGCCGCTCCTACGACGTGCCGCCGCCGCCGATCGCCGACGACGACGAATGGTCGCAGGCCGCCGACCCTCGCTACGCCAACCTCCCGCCGGACATCCGTCCGCGCACGGAGTGCCTCAAGGACGTCGTGCAGCGCATGCTGCCGTACTGGTACGACCAGATCGTCCCGCAGCTGCTGGCCGGCCGCACCGTGCTGGTCGCGGCGCACGGCAACTCGCTGCGCGCCCTGGTGAAGCACCTCGACGGGATCTCCGACGAGGCCATCGCCAAGCTCAACATCCCGACCGGCATCCCGCTGCGCTACGACCTCGACGCGGCGCTGCGGCCGGTCACGGCCGGCGGCACCTACCTGGACCCGGAGGCGGCCAAGGAGGCCGCGGCCGCGGTCGCCAACCAGGGCCGCTAGGTTTTTTCCGAGGAGGGGGCCGTTCCGCGGCCCCCTCCTCTTTGCTTTGCCGTGCTTCTTGCTGTGCCGCGCTATGCCTGCGCTGTGTCGAACGCCTCGCCCGTGACGAGGAACACCACGTGCCGACCGGCGTTGACCGCGTGGTCGGCGTAGCGCTCGTAGAAGCGGCCGAGCAGCGCCGTGTCGACCGCGGCCTGGGTGCTCTCGGTCCACTTCGGGCCGAACATGCTCTCGAACAGGCTGGTGTGCAGCTTGTCCATCTCGTCGTCGTCGCGGTCCAGCTGGCCGGCGGCGACCACGTCGAGGTTGGAGATCGCGCGCGAGATCTTGCCCGCGATCCGGTCGGCGACCAGCCCCATCTGCTCGAACGTCTCGGTCAGCGCGACCGGGACGGCGACGTCGGGCAGCCGGCGCAGCGCCGTCTTCGCGACGTGGTCGGCGAGGTCGCCCATGCGCTCGAGGTCGGTCGCGAGGTGCAGCGCGGTCAGCACGACGCGCAGGTCGGAGGCGACCGGCGCCTGGCGGGCGCAGAGGTCGTAGACCTTGTCCTCGACGAGCCGGTAGAGGGCGTTGACCTCCGCGTCGCGGGCCACGACCTCCTCGGCCTCGGTCTGGTCGGCGGTGAGCAGCGCCTTCGTGGCGCGGACCATCGCGCTGCGGACGGCGTCCGCCATCGACACCAGTAGACGGTTGACCTGCAGCAGGTCGGCACGGTATTCGTCGCGCATAGTTCTCCTATCGTGGTGTCCCTCACCGTAGGTCGCACGTGGACGTGGCCGGTGAACTTCATCCCGCGCGAGGGTGAACACTGGGTGATGTGAGCCCGTTTCGTGCCCTGGACCACCGTCCGTCGGGTAAGCGACCTCCTACCATCAGGTCGTGGATTGGAAGTTCCGGCAGTCGAAGGCTGACAGCGCGGCGATGGACTCGGCGATGACCGAGATCCTCGACGCGTTGCTCGTCGGTGTCGTCGTCCTCGACGAGACCGACCGGCCCGTGCTGGCCAACGCGGCGGCCCGCGAGATGGGTCTCATCCGGCAGCGTCAGGGCGCGCCTGAGGAGGCGCACACCATCGTGCGCACCCTCGCCGCCCAGGTCCGGCGCAACGGGGTGACCAGGGTGGTCGAGCTCGACCTGCCCCGCCTCACCCACGGCGACCCGCTCGGCGTCAACGTGCGGGCGGTCTCGCTCGACGGCGGCCGGGTCGCGATCGAGGCCGCCGACGTCACCGAGTCGCACCGGGTCGCCAGGGTCCGCCGCGACTTCGTCGCCAACGTCAGCCATGAGCTCAAGACCCCCGTCGGGGCGTTGCAGCTGCTCGCCGAGGCGCTGCTGGACGCGACCGACCAGGACCCCGCCGCCGCGATCCGGTTCGCCGAGCGGATCAAGCACGAGTCGGCCCGGCTCGGCCGGCTCGTCTCGGAGCTGCTGGAGCTGTCGCGGCTGCAGGGCGCCGAGCCACTGCCCGAGCCCGAGCCCGTCGACGTCGACAAGATCCTCGTCGAGGTGCTCGACCGCACGAAGACGCCCGGCGCCGCCAAGAAGATCGAGGTCGCCTCCGACGGCCCGCGCGGCCTGATCGTCTACGGCAACGAGAATCAGCTGGTCACCGCCGTGGTCAACCTCGTGGAGAATGCGATCGCCTACTCGCCGGAGTCGACGACGGTCACCGTCACGACCCGCGAGGAGGCCGGCCTCATCGAGATCGTGGTCGCCGACCAGGGCATCGGCATCGAGCCGCGGGACATCGACCGGATCTTCGAGCGCTTCTACCGGGCCGACCGCGCCCGCTCCCGGGCGACCGGCGGCACCGGCCTTGGCCTGGCGATCGTCAAGCACATCGCCACCAATCACGGCGGCCGCGTCGACGTGGTCAGCAGTGTCGGAGTTGGCTCGACGTTCACCCTGCGGCTTCCCGCGCGTCCGACGGAGGCCGCGCTGGCGATACCGCCGTCCGCTGAGATCGGAGGGGCTCCATGATCGTGACCCAATCGCAACATCAGACCCGCGGTTCGCAGCGCAGTGCGGCTCCCCGGCAGCTACGAAAGGACAGCACGTTGGCGCGCGTACTCGTGGTCGAGGACGAAGAGTCCATCTCCGACCCGTTGTCGTACATGCTTCGCAGGGAGGGCTTCGAGGTCTCCATCGCGGCGACCGGCACCGAGGCTCTCACCGAGTTCGACCGCACCGGAGCGGACATCGTCCTGCTCGACCTGATGCTGCCGGAGATGTCGGGCACCGAGGTCTGCCGCCAGATGCGGACCAAGTCCAACGTGCCGATCATCATGATCACGGCCCGGGACAGCGAGATCGACAAGGTCGTCGGCCTGGAGATCGGCGCCGACGACTACGTCACCAAGCCGTATTCGCCGCGCGAGCTGGTCGCCCGCATCCGAGCGGTGCTGCGCCGGCAGGTCGACGCGCCCGGCGAGCTCGCCCCGCCGACGCTGTCCGCCGGGCCGGTCCGCATGGACGTCGACCGGCACGTCGTCACGGTCGCCGGCGACGCCGTGCAGCTGCCGCTGAAGGAATTCGAACTGCTCGAGCTGCTGCTGCGCAACGCCGGCCGGGTCCTCACCCGCGGCCAGCTGATCGACCGCGTCTGGGGCGCCGACTACGTGGGCGACACCAAGACCCTCGACGTGCACGTCAAGCGGCTGCGCTCGAAGATCGAGCCGGAGCCCTCGGCTCCGCGCTTCATCGTCACCGTCCGCGGCCTCGGCTACAAGTTCGAGCCGTAGGCCGGCTGTCACTAGCTGCCCCACCGCAAGCGGCGGGTCCGGTCCCGTCTGTATGGCCACCGAGTTGACCTTGGAGACTTTGGCTGCCTCCGACGAGACAAAGTCTCCAAGGTCAACGGGATGTCCGGGCTCCGGGCACGCAAGCTCTATCCAGCGTTCGCCACTGACTCGCGGGCCCTTCGGCGCTCTTCCATCTCGCGCCGGAGGACGTAGCCGCGGATCGCCCGGCCCATGATCTCGGTCGTCTCGTACGTGATGATCACGTCGAAGGCGTCGTTCTCGGGGTCGCGGCGGACGAACAGGACCGTGCCGCGGATCGCGATCGTCTCCTCGTCGAGCGCGATCCGCAGGTCGACCCGGTCGTCCCGGTCGAAGCGGTCCTCGTGCAGCCGACACCGCACGCCGCCCTCGGACAGGTCGATGACCCGCCCGCGGAACGCCGTGCCGTCCCTGCTGACCTCCACGGCCTCGCCGCCGCCACCGCGCACGTAGTTGCGCCTGGTCTGCAGCCGCACCGACCCGACGGCCTCCAGCGACCAGCGCGGCGGCTGCTCCTTGCTGAGCTCGACCAGCCGCACGTCGACGGCCTGCCGCCGGTCGCCCGCCACCCAGGCCAGCTCGACGGAGGTGCCGAGCTTCGGCATGTCGGTGCCGTTGACGCCGAACGGCGCGGCGACGGTCAGCCGCTTGCCGGTCATGTCTTCGACGCGGGACTGATAGGCCTCGCCGTCCATCAGCACCACGTCGACCAGAGCGTTGATCGCGGGCAGGGTCACGCCTTCACGTTCGGCCGATCGTCCGCCGACTTGAGGCCGGCGTGCTACGAGTCGAGTGCCTCACGCCACTCGTACGGCTTGGCGTAGTGCCCGGGCATGCACACCAGCTCCGAGGTCTTGCGCTTCTCCCGCGCCGGGCTGCCGGCGACGACGGTGTCCGGTGCCACGTCCCGGGTCACCACCGACCCCGCGCCGACCAGCGACCGGGCGCCGATCCGGACACCGGGCAGGATCGTCGCGTTGCCGCCGATCGAGGCGTCGTCCTCGACCGTGGCGCCGCCCACGCACTCGTCGTACCGCGGGCACGGCGGGTGCGGGTCGTCGGTGAACACGACACCGGGGCCGAGGAACACCCTGCGGCCGAGCGTCACGTTCTCCAGGAAGCAGTGCGAGTGCACCCGGCTCCCGTCGCCGATCCGGTTGCCCGGTTCGAGGACCGCGTTGGTGCCCACCGAGCACCCGTCGCCGATGACGTTGTTCTCCCGGATCATCGCCCCGTGCCCGGACTGGAACCGCGCCCCGATCCGCGCCCCCGCGTAGATCACGGTCCCGGACCGGATCCGGCTCCCCGGCCCGATGATCGTCGGCAGTTCGCCGGGCGCCGCGCCGCGGGGCGGCACCCCGATCCGCGCACCGGGCTCCACCACGGTGCCCTCACCCAGCTCCACGCCGGGGAAGATCTCTTCGGTCACCAGACGAACCTATTGCACCGCGGGGCGTCGCCGCCGCCGGGTTCCCGCGTTGTCACACACTCGACACCGCCGACCCGTAGCGTTTCCGGGGGTGCGCAGCTTCAACTCCGGCCCCGCCGGGACGATCATGATGCTGGTCGGCGCGATCCTCGCCGCCAGCTCGGCCTGGACCGCGATCACCCGCTCGGACTGGCCCGAGGCCCTGCCCAGCATGCTCATCGGCCTGTCCCTGACCGCCGTCGGCTACTCCCTGTTCTCCAGGGCCCGCCGCACCGGCTCCCGGCCCCACCCGCCGGCCGACGAGGACTGAGCCGGTCCGCGCGTGCTCGCCTGTCAGGCCAGGCGGGTCGGCAGGAGGGTCAGGGCGACGGTCGTCGCCGGGTGCGGGGCGACCATGCCCTGCTTCGCGCGCTCCGCGCACAGGTCGGCGAGCTTCGCGTAGGCGGAGCGGCCGATGAGGGCGACGAGCTCCGCCTCGTACTCCTGGTAGAGCCGCTTCGCGCCGACGTGTGCCTCCGGGGAGGACGTGCACCACCAGTGCAGGTCGTGGCCGCCCTCGCCCCAGCCGCGGCGGTCGAACTCGCCCAGCGTGGAGACGAGGATCTTCGTGCCGTCGGGCCGCTTGCGCCAGTCCTGGTCGCGGCGCACGGGCAGCTGCCAGCAGACGTCAGGCTTGTATTCCAGGGGGTGTACGCCGTCGCGGAGCGCCTGGCCGTGCAGGGCGCAGCCGCCCCCGCCGGCGAAGTCGGTGTCGTTCTGGAAGACGCAGCCGGCGCCGGGGCGGGTCGCGGTGCGCAGGGCCTTCGACTCGCCGTCGATGGTGTCCCATTCGGTGTAGTTCTTGAAGCCGCGGCGGTAGTGCTGCCAGTGCTCCGGGCCGAGGCGCTTCGCGGCGGCGCGGACCCGCTTCTCGTCGTCGGCGTCGGTGAAGAACGCGCCGTGCGAGCAGCAGCCCTCCTCGGCCTTGCCCTCGATGATGCCGTGGCAGCCCTGCCCGTAGACGCACGTCCAGTTGGACAGCAGCCAGGTGAGGTCGGCGCGCACGAGGTGGTCGGCGTCGGCGGGGTCGTAGAACTCCAGGAACTCCCGCGGGAAGTCGAGATCGACCTCCAGGTCACGGGGCGCTTCGGAGTCGCCGATGCGGTCGACCGCGACGTGAATCTCCATTTGACGAAGGGTACGCGTCCTGTAGCGGCATTACGGTGAAGGGATGCGGCTCGGTGTGCTCGACGTCGGATCCAACACGGTCCACCTGTTGGTGGTCGACGCCCATCACGGCGCACATCCGTGGCCCGCGCACTCGCAGAAGGCGGAGCTGCGGCTCGCGGAGAGGATCGGCAAGGACGGCGAGCTCAGCAAGGCCGGCGCCGACAGTCTCGTCGCCGCGTGTGCGGAGGCGCGCGACGCGGCGGCCGGTCTGGAGACCGACGACCTTCTGGCGTTCGCGACGTCGGCGGTGCGAGACGCGAAAAACTCGGCGAGAGTGCTGCGGAGGGTCCGCGAGGAGACGGGCGTCGACCTGCAGGTCCTGTCGGGCGAGGCCGAGGCGATCATGACGTTTCTGGCGGTGCGCCGCTGGTTCGGCTGGTCCGCCGGGCGGCTGCTGGTGATGGACATCGGCGGCGGCTCGCTGGAGCTGGCGACCGGCATCGACGAGGAGCCCGACGTGGCACTGTCGGTGCCGCTCGGCGCGGGACGGCTGACCCGAGACCGCATCGACGGCGACCCGCCGACCAGGGCGTCGGTCGAGGCGCTGTGCGAATACGCGGAGGCCGAGGTCGCGAAGCCGGTCAAGCGGCTCCTGGACGCGGGCTGGGACCGGCCCGTGGCCACCTCGAAGACGTTTCGGACCCTCGCCCGGCTGGCCGGCGCGGCGCCTTCGTCCGCCGGGCCCCGCGCACCGCGGAAGCTGACCAGGGTGGGGCTGCACCAGGTGCTCTCGTTCATCCGGAGGATGCCGTCGGCGGCCCTCGCCGAGATCGACGGGGTCAGCCCGGGCCGCGCCCATCAGATCCTCGCCGGCGCGGTCGTGGCCGAGGTGACGATGCGCAACCTCGGCATCGACGAGGTCGAGATCTGCCCGTGGGCACTGCGCGAAGGGGTGATTCTTCGCCGGTTGGAAGTACTGGAGTCCAGTTGATCGACGGGAGACGTTAGGGCACGCGGGCTAGCCTGGGGGAGTGAGCCCTCGAGTGCCGGTGCTGCTGTCCACCTCGTCCGTCTTCCCCGAGCCGACCGCGGCCGGGTTCGAGATGGCCGCCGCCGTCGGCTACGACGGCGTCGAGGTCATGGTCTGGTCCGACGCGGTGAGCCAGGACGCGGGCGCCCTCGCCGGCCTGTCGAAGCACTACGGCGTGCCGGTCCGATCGGTGCACGCGCCCTGCCTGATGGTGACCCAGCGGGTGTGGAGCCCCGACCCGTGGGAGCGGCTGCGGCGGGCCGCGATGCTCGCCGACACCCTCGGCGCGCCCGTCGTCGTGGTCCACCCGCCGTTCGCCTGGCAGCGGGAATACGCACGGACGTTCGAAACCGGCCTGACCAAGCTCGGCAGGCAGTTCCCCGGGATCCGGTTCGCGGTGGAGAACATGTTCCCGCTGCGCGGCGTCGGCCGGGAGTTCGTGCCGTACGCGCCGGGCTGGGATCCCACGATCACCGGCTTCGACGCCTACACCCTGGACCTGTCCCACTGCGCGGCGTCACGGACCGACGCGATCGCGCTGGCCGACACGATGGCGGCGGGCCTGGCCCACGTCCACCTCGGCGACGGCACCGGCAAGGGCCGCGACGAGCACCTGGTCCCCGGCCGGGGCACCCAGCCGTGCGCCGAGCTGCTGGAGTCGCTGGGCCGGCGCGGCTTCACCGGGTCGGTCGCGGTCGAGGTCGGCACCCGCAAGGCGAGCAGCAGGACTGAGCGGGAAGCCGACCTCGCGGAGTCCCTGCGCTTCGCCCGCAGGCACCTGGCCACCACCCCGACCGCCGCCCCGAGCAAGGTCTGACAGAGGTCCCTGGGCAAGTCCGGCGCTCGCCGTCACCCCCGGATAAGTCCGGCGCAAGCGCCAGACTTATCCGACATATCGTATTTGTCCGACGGGAAAGTGCCCTGCGCGGCGCTGGAACCGACCGGGAAGACCGGCGACCGGTCCGGCCGAGCCGAGGCGAGGCGGTGGGGCGGCGTCGAGATGTCGGCGGGGCGGGAAAAAGCCCGGCACGCCGAGTCGCGCGCCGGGCCGTGAAGTCTCGACGGTCAGAGCTTGCGGACGGATTCGGCCTGGGGGCCCTTCGGGCCCTGCTTGATCTCGAACTCGACGCGCTGGTTCTCGTCGAGGCTGCGGTAGCCGTCCTCGGTGATGGCGGAGAAGTGGACGAAGACGTCGTTGCCGCCGTCGACGCTGATGAAGCCGAAGCCCTTCTCAGCGTTGAACCACTTCACGGTTCCCTGTGCCATGGTGCTGTTTCTCCTTCGTAGGGCGTTGTGATCCGGCGCGTGCCCGGGTGTCGAGGGCCGCGAACGGAAGTCACGCCCCAACATCGCCCTGACCCGACCGCCCGACATGTCCGACAGCTCGGGCAGGCCGGGCGCGCGGTGAAGCGAACCACAACACGCAAGATATGCCGAAGTCGGCAGCGTCCGTGGCGGTTTCCAGCACTTACGCGGTCACGACGGCCCGATCGGCCTCGCCGACTGCGACCTGCGACGGTGCGGGTGCGGCGCCGGTTTCGGCGGCACGCTTGCGCGCCCGGTGCGCAGCGACGTGCGACCTGGTCGCGCACCGCTCCGAGCAGAAGCGCCGGCAGCAGTTGGACGACGTGTCCAGGTAGACGTTGCCGCAGCGCTCGTCCGCGCACACGCCGAACCTGGAACTGCCGTGCTCGCACAGCCACACCGCCAGGCCCCACGCCGCCCCGGCGAGCAGCTCCGAACTGACCGACGATCCGCGACCGGTGACGTGCATATGCCAGTCGTGGGTGTCGTGACCGGAGATGCGCGGCTGCATCGGATATGCCTCCAGCAGCGCGTTGAGCTCGGCGACGGCGGCCATGTCGCGGCCGGAAGAGCCGTGCTCGAACACCTCCCGCAGCCGCTTGCGGGCACGCCGGAACGCGATGAGGTCGCGTTCCGTCGCCTCGGCGGTCTGCCAACTGTCCTCGCCGAACAGCGCGGCGAGATCCTGCATGCTTTCGAGCGGCGCGTTGACGATGTCGACAGCGGTCCGCGCATACGCGTCGAAGTCCACCCGACCAAGGTAGTCAAGAAATGCCACACTGGCGACCAGGCGTCACCGCGGGCGTGTGGTTCTGTCTACGCTCGGCACATGCTCAGATCGGTCATCCTCGCCGCCGCCCGCTCACATCGGGTCGAGCGAATCGTTGAAACCGCCCCGGTCAGCCGGAGCATCGTTCGCCGTTTCATCGCCGGTGAGCACGTGGAGGACGCGCTGCGACGCACCCGCGAGCTCGTCGCCGACGGACTGGCCGTCACCATCGACCACCTGGGCGAAGACACCACCAACCCCCAGCAGGCCGAGGCGACCCGGGACGAATACCTGCGGCTGCTCGACGCCCTGCACGCCGCCGAGCTGACCCCGGCCGCCGAGGTCAGCCTGAAGCTCTCCGCGCTCGGCCAGGTCTTCGACGAGAAGCTCGCCTATGAGCACGCCCGCGCGATCTGCGCCAAGGCGAGCGAGGCCGGCACCACCGTCACCCTCGACGCCGAGGACCACACGACGACCGACTCGACCCTGGAGGTCCTCGGCCGGCTGCGCGCCGACTTCCCGACCACCGGCGCCGTCGTGCAGTCCTACCTGCGCCGCACCGAGGCCGACTGTCGCGAGCTGGCCGTCAGTGGCTCCCGCGTCCGGCTGTGCAAGGGCGCCTACAAGGAGCCCGAGTCGGTGGCCTACCAGTCCCGCCTCGACGTCGACAAGTCGTACGTGCGCTGCCTCAACGTCCTGATGGCCGGCTCGGGCTATCCGATGATCGCCACGCACGACCCCCGGCTGGTCGCCATCGGTGAGGACCGGGCCAAATGGTTCGACCGCAACCCCGACGAGTTCGAGATCCAGATGTTGTACGGCGTGCGCCCCGACGAACAGCTGCGCCTCGCCCGGCTCGGGTACACCGTGCGGGTCTACCTTCCGTACGGCACCCAGTGGTATGCGTACATGATGCGGCGGCTGGCCGAACGCCCCGCCAACCTCGGATTTCTCGCCAGAGCGGTCGCTACGAAGCGATAGCGGACATTCCGGAAAGTTACGGCCTTACCCTGCATCTCGTCCGTACGGGCGACGCGCCGCCTTGACCGGGTCGCGTACGTTCCGGCAGTGATGCAGGGGGATGAGGCTGACGCGACCAACGGACCGGACACCGCACCGGACCCGGTCTCCGCGCGTCCCCCGCTGCCCCGGCCGCGTCCCGCCTTCGAATCGGAGCCCGAGCCCGTCGCCGCCCCGATGTGGGTGGCGCCGGACTCGCCGTCGCCGCAGCCGCTGACCGTGCCGCAGTGGCCGCGGACGTCGGCGCAGCCGGTCGCGCCCTGGCCGCCGGCCGGGCCGTTCCCGCCGCGGATGGGCAACACCGGTCAACACCCGATCGTGCAGCCGCGGATCGGTGACACCGGCCAGCACCCGGTCGTGCAGCCGCCGCGGATGGGCGGCACCGGCAACACCGGCCAGCACCCGGTCGTCCCGCAGCAGCACGTCCCGCAGCAGCCAGGACCGCACCAGACGGCGCAGTTCCCGCTGGTACCGCAGCCGCAGGGGCCGCACCAGACGGGGCAGTTCCCCGTCGTACCGCAGCAGCAGCAGCGGAACGAGCCCGGCTTCGCGCCGCCGTCCGGCCCGCACCTCGGGGTGCCCTCGCAGGCCGGGCCGCTGATGTATCCGCCGCGGCACATCCCGCAGCAGTACGGCTACCAGTCGCCCTACCCGCAGCCGTATCCGCCGCAGGTCCCGCCGAAGCGGGGAAGGATCACCGGGCTGCGCGCGGCGCTGCTGGTGGCGCTCGCGCTGGTGCTGGTGACGCCGCCGGCGGCGATCGCGTTCGAGACCGTCCGCCGGGAGCGGACCGCCGCCGGCGGCGCCCAGGACGTCGCCCCGGGCGCCCGCAACCCCGAGCAGACCGACGCCCGGCCCGGCGCGAGCGGCTCCCCGAAGACCCCGCCCACGTCGGTGGACGGCAAGGTCAAGCAGGCCCTCACCGACCAGGGCGCGGCGCTGCTCAAGGGCGACGCCGCCGGGTTCGTCGCGGCCGTCGACCCGTCCGCGGGCGCGTTGCGCGAGGAGCTCACCAGACGGTTCGACTCGCTGCGGCAGCTCCAGGTGAAGGTGTGGGAGCCGACGGTCCTGGACGCGGTCAAGGTCGCCGGCGACAACACCGCCGACGTGATCGTCTACGTCCGGTACTGCTATGTCGTCGACACCTGCGACCCGATGAACCTCGAGACGAAGACGAAGTGGAACGTCACCGCCGACGGGGTGAAGCTGCTCGAGTTCGGCGTCGCCGAGGACCTCGGCCCGCGGCCGTGGGAGCGCAGCGAGCTCAGGGTCGCCGTCGGCAAGCGGGTCATCATGGCGACGACCCCGAAGTACGCGTCGCGCCTCACCACGATGCTCAACGCGGCGGAGAAGGCCGCTGAGCTGTCGGACCGCTACTCGAAGTGGGCGCCGCCGCCGTCGCGGTACGTCGTCTACCTCGCCGGGCCCGATGAGTGGTCGACCTGGTACGGCATCCGGCAGGAGAGCTGGGTCGCCGGGTTCGCGCTGCCGCTGACCGCCGACGCGACCGAGATCGTGCTCAACGCCAACCGGGTCGACGTGAAGGAGACCCTGGACGTGCTACGGCACGAGTTCACGCACGTCGTGACGCTGTCGAAGGTCGCCCGCGCCTACGACCAGACGTGGTGGCTCGTCGAGGGCATCGCCGAGTACGTGCGCGTGCAGGGCATCGGCGGCAAGTTCGACGACGTCGCGACGGTCCGCAAGTACGTGCAGAGCGGCCGCTGGGCGAACGAGATCGCGATGGACGACCCGCCGGAGGGCACCAGCTCCGCCGACGTCAGCGGCCGGTACGGCGTGGCGTACCTGGCGGTCAACCGGATGGCGGAGCGCTTCGGCGAGGCGAAGATGCTGGAGTTCTTCGACCTCACCGCCAGGCAGGGTGAGCCGCTCGACACCGCCGCGACGAAGGTCTACGGCGTGTCGTGGGACAACGTGTCCACCGACTGCGTGAAGTACGTGCGCAACCACATCTAAGAGCCCGTGGCAGACTTACGGGCGTGAATCGCGTTCCCCCGCGTGTTCAGTTGCTGGTCGCCGTCCTCACGGTCTTCTCCCTCACCGGCGCGTCCTGCTCCGAGGAGGTCGACGACATCGGGCTCGGCACCGCCGGCCGTGGTGACGTCGTCGAGGTCGTCGACGCGCCGGCGACCGTCACCGCCCGGGCCGCGGCGACCCTGACCGCGGCGGCCGACGGCACCCTTGCCACCCTCGCGGTGCGCCCCGGCGACACGGTCCAGGCCGGGCAGGTCCTGGCCGTCGTCGACTCCCCGTCCGCCCAGCAGCGGCTGCGCGGCGCTGAGGAGGCCCTCGAAGCGCTCAAGGGCGCCGGCGGTGGCGGAGGCGGGGTCAAGGGCCTCTCCGCGACGCAGAAGAAGACCGACGACGCCGCGGCCCGGGCGTTCGGCGAGGCCCGCAAGGCCGCCCAGGTGATCGCCGATGCCACGGTACGAGCCGGGCTCCTGGCCCAGATCGACTTCGCCGAGAGGTCCTACCAGGAGGCCGCCGCGTCCGCCCGTGCGGTGATCACCGCGGTCCAGCGCGGCCTGGCCAGCGTGACGAAGGCCATGGCGGCGTTGACGGCGGCCCAGCGCAGCCAGGCGCAGGCGGCGTACGACCTGGCGAAGTCCACCGTCGACGCGCTGACGCTGCGGGCCCCGGTCGCCGGGGTCGTCCAGCTCGGCGGCACGTCGGCCGCGTCGGCACCGTCGATCACCGACCTGCTCGGCGCGGCCGGCTCCGCGCTTCCGGCGGGTGGCGCGGCGCCCGGCGGCCCGGCGGGCGCCGCCGGCCCGGGCGTCGACCCGGCCGTCCCCGTCGGCGGCCAGGTGAGCGCCGGGACCGCGATCCTCACCGTCGTCGACGTGTCGCAGCTCGGGCTCATGGCGGAGATCGACGAGACCGACGTGCTGCTCGTCCAGCCCGGCGTCACCGCCGAGGTCGAGCTCGACGCCGCGCCCGGCGCCACCTACTCCGCGACGGTCACGTCCGCGGACGTCCTGCCGTCGACGTCGGCACGCGGCGGCGTGTCGTACCGGTCGAGGCTCACCCTCAGCGGAGGCGCCTTCGCCGACGGCCGGCCCGCCCCGGCACCCCGCCCCGGCATGAACGCGGTCGCGCACCTGCGGGTCCGCCAGATCAGCGACGCGGTGACGGTGCCCGCGGCGGCCGTGTTCAACGTCGCCGGCAAGGACGTCGTGTGGCTCGTCAGGGACGGCAAGGCGGTCCAGGCACCCGTCAGCGTCGGCGTCTCCGGCCAGGACCGGGTCCAGGTGCTCAGCGGCGTCGCCGACGGCGACCGGGTCGTCGTCCGCGGCACCGACAAGGTCAAGCAGGGCATGGACCTGCCCCGATGACCGCGGCCCTGCTCGCGCGCGACGTGACCCGGGAGTACGCCCTCGACGGCGTCACCGTCCCGGCGCTGCGCGGGGTCAGCTTCACCGTCGACGCCGGTGACTACGTCGCGATCATCGGCCCGTCGGGCTCCGGCAAGTCGACCCTCATGCACCTGCTCGGCGGCCTGGACCGGCCCACGACCGGGACGCTGGAGATCGGCGGCCGCGACGTCTCCGGCCTCGACCCGCAGGACCTGGCGAAGCTGCGCAACGAGACGATCGGGTTCGTCTTCCAGTCGTTCCATCTGCTCGCGCGTACCAGCGCCGTCGACAACGTCGCGCTGCCGCTGGTCTACCGGGGCATGCGCGCCTCCGAACGGCGCCGACGGGCGGCCGCGATGCTGGAGCGGGTCGGGCTCGGTCACCGCCTCGACCACCGGCCCAACCAGCTGTCCGGCGGCGAGCAGCAGCGGGTCGCGATCGCCCGCGCGCTGGTCACCGACCCGCAGGTGCTGCTCGCCGACGAGCCGACCGGCAACCTCGACACCCGCAACGGGCAGGCGGTCCTCGCGTTGCTGGAAGCGCTCAACGGCGAGCAGGGCGTCGCGCTCGTCGTCGTCACCCACGACAACGAGGTCGCCGACCGCGCCCACCGCAAGATCGTCATGCGCGACGGCGAGATCGTGCCGGCGTCATGAGGTTCGCCGAGGCGTGGCGCGTCGCCATCGACGCGCTGCGTGCCAACCGGCTCCGCTCGACGCTGACCATGCTCGGCGTGATCATCGGCGTCGCCGCCGTGGTGGTCCTGGTCGCCATCGGCACCGGCACCAAACAACAGATCGAACAGCAGGTCGAAGGGCTCGGCTCGAACCTGCTCATCGTCCTGCCGGGGCAGGTGAGCCTCGGCTCGGCGCCGTCGGTGTCGCGGATGGACCTCTCCGACGTCGACGCCGTGTCGAAGATCGTCGGGGACCGCAACCGGGTCGCCGTCACCGTCGCCTCGGGCGAGACCGTCGCGGCCGGCAACGTCGACACGTTCGCCACGATCAACGGCGTCATCGAGACCACGCCGCAGGTGTTCGTCCGCAGCCTGGCGCGTGGCACGTACCTGAGCCGCAGCGACGTCGACACGTCCCGCCGGGTCGCGGTCCTCGGGTGGCGCGTGGCGAAGACGCTGTTCGGCGAGCGCGACGCCGTCGGCCAGCAGATCACCATCGCCGGCGTGCGCTTCCGCGTCATCGGGGTCTTCGCGCAGCTCGGGCAGAGCCTCGGCGTCGACCGCGACAACGAGGTCCACGTCCCGATCACCACCGCGCAACGCCTGCTCGGCACCAACCGCGTCGACGGGATCGCGATCAAGGCGCCGAACCGGGAAGAGATCAACGATCTCAGCGCCCGCATCATCGCCGAGCTCGGCCGCCGCCACCCCGGCACCGAGTTCAGCGCCGTCACGCAGGAGCAGATCCTCGGCGTGCTCGGCGACATCCTCGGCGTGCTCACCGGTGTCCTCGCCGCGATCGCCGGCATCTCCCTGCTCGTCGGCGGGGTCGGCGTCTCCAACATCATGCTCGTCTCCGTCCGGGAGCGGACGAAGGAGATCGGTCTGCGCAAGGCGGTCGGCGCCAGACCCCGCGACATCGGCGTGCAGTTCCTGCTCGAGGCGGTGCTGCTCACCACGCTCGGCGGCTTCATCGGGATGGGACTGGGCATCGGCGCCGCCCTTGTCGTTGCCGCGTTGTCGCCGGTGCCGGCGGCGATCACCTGGTGGTCGCTCGCCCTGGCCTTCGGGGTCTCCGCCGCCGTCGGCATCATCTTCGGCGTGGTCCCGGCACAGCGGGCCGGCCGTCTCGACCCCGTCGTGGCGCTGCGCACCGAGTAACTTGACCTTGACGGGAAAGATTCCGACGAAGCCGGGGCGCAAGTCACAGCAGTACCGTTACCGTACTGATAACACGCTGATTCATCAGTTCGGCGAGCAGCTGGTCGGAGGTTGCGATGTCTAGCACGCCACACACCACCGAAGGCCGGTTGGGCGAGGTCAGGTTCCTCACGGTCGCCGAGGTGGCCACCCTCATGCGGGTCTCGAAGATGACCGTCTACCGGCTGGTCCACGCCGGGGATCTCACCGCCGTGCGGGTCGGCAGATCCTTCCGGGTGCCCGAGCACGCGGTCGACGCCTACCTGCGCGAAGCGTTCCGCGAAACGGCGTAAACCACCTCACTGGTGGACCCGCTTTTCCGATCGCGCGGGGATGCGGCTACGCTGGAGCCGCTAACCATGTCTTCGGCGTGCCAGCGATGGCACGCGTTCCGCTGTTTCGAGGAGATACCCGTATGGGCTCGGTGGTCAAGAAGCGCCGCAAGCGTATGGCCAAGAAGAAGCACCGCAAGCTGCTGCGCAAGACCCGCGTCCAGCGTCGTCGTCTCGGCAAGTAGCGGCGCGTCGGCGGTCCGCCCCGGCTCGCACGCACTCGCATCTAGGGGATTTTGGCATCTAGAGGAGTCGCGTGAGTACGCCAAGGGTTGTCCTGGTGACAGGGGTGGGCCGCTATCTGGGCGCGCATCTGGCCGCCAGGCTCGCCGCTGATCCACGGATCGAGCGGGTCGTCGGCATCGACAGCACAGCACCGTCGGGTGACCTCGCCGCGGTGCTCAAGGATGTCGACGTGCACCAGGTCGACCTGCGCACCCCGGGGGTGCTGCGGGTGATTGTCGACGCCCGGGTCGAGGCGGTGGCGCACCTCGCGGTCACCACCGCGGCCGATCAGCACGGCGGTCGCGCCGCGATGAAAGAGCTCAACGTCATCGGCTCGATGCAGCTGCTCGCCGCCTGCCAGCAGGCGTCCCGGCTGCGCAAGCTGGTCGTGCGTTCCTCCACCGCGGCCTACGGCGCGTCCTTCCGCGACCCGGCGATCTTCACCGAGGACACCGAGCCCCGGGAGATCCCGCGCGGCGGCTTCGCCAAGGACGTCCTCGACATCGAGGGCTACGTCCGTGGCTTCCGCCGCCGCCGCCCCGACGTGGGCGCCACCGTGCTGCGCTTCGCGCCGTTCATCGGCTCGACCGTCGACACCAGCCTGACGAGGTATTTCGCCGCGCCCGTGGTCCCGACCGTCTTCGGCCGCGACCCGCGACTGCAGTTCCTGCACGTCGACGATGCGTTCGAGGTCCTGCACCGCTCCGTGGTCGAGACGCACCCCGGCACCTTCAACGTCGCCGGCGGCGGCACCCTGACCCTGTCGCAGGCCGTCCGCCGCGCCGGCCGGATCACCATGCCGGTCGTCGAGCCCGGCCTGGGCATTGCCGCCGGCCTCGGCCGCGGCAACGTGTCGCTGGACCAGCTCGACCTGTTCGTGCACGGCCGGGTCGTCGACACCACCAGACTCATCCGGGAGTTCGGCTTCACCCCCCGGACCACCGCGGAAGCCTTCGACGAGTTCGTCCGCAGCCGCCGGTCCGGCGAGGCGCTGCCGGCCGACCGCATCCGCGCCCTCGAACAGACCCTGCTCGAAGGCTTCCGACGGACCCGTGCGGCACGCGCCGCCCTGGAGGCGGGCAACACATGACTGATCCCGGTCTCGCGGACCCTGGCGTGCCGGGTCCAGGTGTCGCGGACGCTGCCCCTGCTTCTGCGTCTGTTTCTGTGGACACCGGCGTTGCCGCTGCCTCTCGCGCGGGCGCTGCCTCCGCGTCTTCCGCTGCCCCTTCCACAGGCTCCGCTTCTGCCGCCGCCTCTCCCGCTCCCTCGGGCGCTGCCGCCGCCTCTCCCGCCGCCGCTCCCTCGGGCGCTGTCTCTTCCGCGGGCGCTTCTCCCAGGGGCGCTGCTGCTCGCGCGGACGCTTCTCCCGGGAGCGCTGCCGCTCGCGCGGGCGCTGATTCCGCCGCGGACGGGGGCCTGCCGGACCAGTGGGACGACCGGGTCGCCGGGGCGCTGGCGTTTCTCCGCGAGCGGCTCACCGGCGACTACGAGGTCGACGGCTTCGGATTCGACCGGCACCTGACCGACGGCGTGTTCCTGCCGCTGCTGCGCCCTCTGTACAACCAGTGGTTCCGCACCGAGGTCTTCGGCGTCGAGCACCTGCCGAAGGAGGGCCCGGCGCTCGTCGTGGCCAACCACTCCGGCACCGTCGCGCTGGACGCCCTGATGCTCTCCGTCGCCGTCCACGACGAGACCTCTTCCCGCCGCCACCTGCGGCTGCTCGGCGCCGACCTGGTCTTCCGCCTGCCTGTGCTGTCCGAGATGGCCCGCAAGTCCGGCGCGACCCTCGCGTGCAACCCCGACGCCGAACGCCTCCTCGGCGAGGGCGAACTCGTCGGCGTCTTCCCCGAGGGCTTCAAGGGCATCGGCAAGCCCTTCGCCGAGCGGTACAAGCTGCAGCGCTTCGGCCGCGGCGGCTTCGTCTCAGCGGCGGTCCGCACCGGCACGCCGATCGTCCCGGTCTCCATCGTCGGTGCCGAGGAGATCTACCCCCTGATCGGCAACCTGCGCCCGCTCGCCCGCCTCCTGGGCGCGCCCTACTTCCCGGTGACCCCGACGTTCCCGTGGCTCGGCCCCCTCGGCCTGGTCCCGCTGCCGAGCAAGTGGCTCATCGAGTTCGGCGAACCCATCCCCACCGCCGACTTCATCGACTCCGCCGACGACCCGATGGTCGTGTTCAACCTCGCCGACCAGGTCCGCGAGACGATCCAGCAGACCCTCTACAAACTCCTCGACCGCCGCCCGGACGCCTTCTCCAGCTGAGCGCCGTCGCCGTTTTCCCATGATCCGGAAGACTTTTCATCGCCAGAGCGACACAAGGTCTTCCGGATCACGGAAGAGGAGTGCTTCTGCGGAGGCGCCGGCGGCGGAGGGCGGCGGCGGTGGCCACGCCGCCGACGAGCATGCCGGTGGCCAGGGCGGCGGGGACGACGATCTTCGCGGCTTTGCGGCCGGTGCGGAAGTCGCGGATCTCCCAGCCTCGTCTGCGGGCCTCGCGGCGCAGGGCAGGGTCGGGGTTGACGGCGACGGCGTAGCCGACGGTGGAGAGCATGGGCGTGTCGTTGACGGAGTCGCTGTAGGCGGCGCAGCGTGCGAGGTCCAGGCCCTCGACCGAGGCGAGCGCGGTGATCGCGTCGGCCTTCTCGGGACCGTGCATGAGGTCGCCGACGAGACGGCCGGTGTAGACACCGTCGACGATCTCGGCGACGGTGCCGATGGCGCCGGTGAGGCCGAGGCGCTGGGCGATGATGCGGCCGAGCTCGACGGGGGCCGCGGTGACGAGCCAGACGCGCTGGCCGGCGTCGAGGTGGAGCTGGGCGAGGGCGCGGGTGCCGGACCAGATGCGGTCGGCCATGAGCTCGTCGAAGATCTCCTCGCAGAGCCGCTCCATGTCGTCGACCTGCCAGCCGGCGATGAAGGCGAGGGCCGCGGACTTCGCGCCTGCGACGGTGCCGGCGTGCTCGGAGGCGAGGAGGCGGAAGCGGGCCTGCTGGTAGGCGAAGCGGACCAGGTCGCCGCTGGTGAAGTAGCGGCGTTTCGCGAGGCCGCGGGCGAAGTAGTAGATGGAGGCGCCCTGCATCATCGTGTTGTCGACGTCGAAGAAGGCGGCGGCCGCATGGTCGGCGGGGACGGTGAGGGCGGCCTCGACCTCGGCGACGGCCCAGCCCGCGGGGGAAGACGCCACGATGCGGCCGGGCTGCCGGCGGCGCCGCAGGGCGAGCGCGGCGGTCGAAGGTCGGATCGGCATTGCGCTGGAACCCCCTCTTATGTTCGACCAACCGTACCGGCAGGAACAACGAGAAGGGCCCGGTGTCAGACACCGGGCCCTTCTTCACCAAAAGCTCAGCTCCAGGCTCAGCCGAACAGCCAGTCCAGCAGACCCTGCTCCTTCGTGGGGGAAGGCGAGGGGCCCTGCGACGGCGACGCCGGCGCGGACTCGGTGGCCGAGCCGCTGTCGGTCGCGGAACCGCTCGGGACGGGACGCTGGCCGGCGGGGGTGCCGGTCTGGCCAGGGTTGTTCTGCTGCTGGGTGTTGCCCGGCTGCTGGTTGGTGCCCGAGGTCTTCTGACCGGCCGGCTTGCACGCGGTGCTGTTGGGCACCGGTCCGAGCTGGTCGGCGGCGGAGACCGCGCCGGCGCCGCACTTGATCAGCGGGCGGATCGCCTTCGAGCGCCGGTCGATCTCGTCGAGCAGGGTGACGGACTTGGCGGCCCGCGTCCTGGCGTCGCCGTTGACGCCGTTACGGAGCTTCTCGGCGCCGGTGTGCTGGGTGCCGACGAACGCGTCGATGGCATCGAGCGCGGCGGCGTCCTTGCGGCTGACGGCGGTCGCGGTCAGCAGACGCACCCCTTCGAGCGTCTCGCTGTCCATGTCGTCGAGGACCGCGGACAGACCCGCCGGGTCCTTCACCGCCTGGGCCTCGTCGAGCCGGGTCCGCGCGAACTCGAGGAACAGCTGGCCGCGGCTGATGTCCGAGCCGGCGAGTGCCAGCTGGGCCTTCTCCGTGGACCGTTTCACCGAGTAGAGGGCGTCGCCGGGGATGGCGTCGCCGCTCGCCGCGGACATGCCCGACAGTGCGAGGGTGCCGGCGGCGAGGCCGACGACGATCGCGCCGCGGGTGCGGGTCCGCCGGCTGACCGCGGGCCTGCTGCCCGCGGGACGGCGCAGGGAGCGCACGCCCCGGCGGGTCACCTCGGGCTCAGGGTCCTTGGCCGTGATGCCGATGCCCTCACGTTCTGCTGTGGCCAGGAGCATTGCCCGCAGTCCGTCCTTGAACTCCTGCTGCGTCTCCACCTTGACCGGCAGGTCCGTCAGCCGTTGGCTGACTTGGACCAGTTCGGTCAGGGAGTCGTCGAGCGTGGACCTCATGCGGTGCCTGCGGGCTCCTGCTGCCTCGTCAATGAGCTGTGCGAAACGCTCAGCCCGACGACGGTGGAAGACGGAGCCGATCACCTGAGGCACCCCCCTTCGCTGATCGCGTCACTCAGGCGCGGCAGGGTAGCGGGATGGTGTGCCACCGCGTCCGCCGTGCGCCAAGCCGACGGTCGCACCCGGACCAACGGTGCAGAGCGGAAGCTGGTTACGGCGCCGAACGGGGCACTGTAACTGAAGGTGACAGCGGTCACGGCTGGAATCCGTCGGGGAGCAGCCGCGCGAGGGCCCGGACGGCGCGGTACTGCAGCGCCTTGATCGCACCCTCGTTCTTGCCCATGGTCTGCGCGGTCTCCGCGACGGAGAACCCGTGCAGGAAGCGCAGCACGATGCACTCCTGCTGCTCCGGGTTGAGCTGCTTGACCGCCTTGAGCAGGTCGACGTTGGTGATGTGGTCGATGACCGCGGCCTCGGGGCTGCCTTCCGGTCCCCGGTCGGGGCGGTCGGCGTCCAGGACGTCACCGGTGGTGACCTCCAGCCGGTAGCGCCCGGACTTGAAGTGGTCGGCGACGAGGTTCCGCGCGATCGTGACGAGCCAGGCGCCGAGGTCGCGGCCCTGCCAGGTGAAGCTGCCGATGCGCTTCAACGCCCGCAGGAACGTGTCGGCGGTCAGGTCCTCGGCGAGCTGCCGGTTGCCGACCCGGAAGTACACGAACCGGAAGACGGTGTCGAAGTAGCGGTCGTACAGCAGCCCGAACGCCGCCCCGTCGCCGGCCTGTGCGCGTTCGATCAGCGCCCACACCTCCGACGCGGGGTCGCCGCGGTCCGGCCGGGCCGGCTTCGGCGCCGGCTCCTGGGTCTCGGGTGCGCCGGACCCGCCGGGACCGCTGTCGACCAGCGTGCCGGCGACCGCGACGTTCGAGATCGGGACCGTGTCGTCCTCGATCAGGCCACCGCCGGGCGACGGCTTGGCGCCCGCGTTCGGTCTGACGTTCGTGCCGGGACCTTGACCGGAACCCTGACGGGCGGGTGCCTCGTTGGTGTGGGGGCGGCCCCTTGTCCGCGGGACGCTGCCTCCTTCACCACGGATCACCGTGCTGAACATGTCGCGTACGGACTCGCGCACGGAGTCGCGCAACATCGACAGCCCATCGGTGAGTGCGTGCTCGGCGTCGAACACGTGCTGGATCGCGGTCATTCGTTGCAATCCAGACCACAAGGCCTATTCGGCGCGATCACGGGCACTTCGGCCTCCTCGGGGTGAGGGGTGTCAACTCGCAACAAATGGGGTGAGCTGACTTGGGTGATGATAGGTCCGGCGTCACCCGCATGTGGGCAGTCTTTGGCGTGAGGGCACAATTCTTCCCACAGAACGGGGGCGTCCCGGCGCACATGCTGTCCGTCACTTCGTCGCGACACGCCGTGCAACACGCCGAGTATCTGGGCAAACAGTGCGAAGGCACGCCGCACTTACTTAGGTCTGTCGCACCCGACGCACACGATCGAGTGGACCCTTACTCAGTCGGCGTGTCGGGGGCGTAAGCACCCTGGCACAACACCGGGTGACCCCAGGGTGATTGGTGACGGGTGATCTCTCAGTTGCCGAGCTCCCACCCGTGACGTGGCAGACTGATCGATCGTGCAGGACGTCACCAACTTCGCCGATCTGGTCCGTCGCGCCGCCGCTGCGAACGGCGCTCGACCGGCCCTGCGATCACACGACACGTTGATCACCTGGTCCGAGCTCGACGAGCAGGTCGACGCGGTCGCCGCGCACCTGGCCGGGCTCGGCCTGCCCGCCGACGAGCGCGGCCCGGCCCGGGTCGCGGTCGCGCTGCCGAACGTGCCGGAGTTCGCCGCGGTGTTCTTCGGGACGCTGCGCGCCGGGCTCGTCGCCGTGCCGGTCAACCCCGCCTACACCGCGCGTGAGCTCACCCACGTGCTCACCGACTCCGGCGCCGCGGTCCTGGTGGGCACCCAGACCGTGACCGCCGCCGTGGAGTCGCCGGCCCGGAGGTACACCCTGGGGCAGAACCTGCGGGAGCTGCTCGAACCGAGCCCGGTGAAGCACGACAGAACGGACAGCGGTCTCGCGTTGCTGCTCTACACGTCCGGCACGGCGGGTGCCCCGAAGGGCGCGATGCTGTCGCACCGGGCGCTGCTGGCCAACCATGAGCAGCTCGCCGCGATCGACCCGCCGCCGGTCCGCCCCGACGACGCGCTGCTGCTCGCCGTGCCGCTCTTCCACGCGTACGGGCTGAACAGCGGCCTCGGCGCGGTCGCCTACCACGGCGCGTGCGGCGTCCTCCTCGAACGCTTCGACCCCGCCGACTCCCTGCAGGTCATCGAGCGGCACGGCGTCACCGGCGTCGTCGGCGTCCCGCCGATGTTCATCGCCTGGTCGCTGATGGGGGAGCGGCTCACCCGCGCCTGGGCCGGGGTCCGGCTCGCCGTGTGCGGCGCGTCGCCGCTGGACGTCGCCGCCGAGCGCCGGTTCGTCGAGGCGACCGGTCAGCCGGTGCATCAGGGGTACGGGCTGACCGAGGCCGCCCCCGTCCTCACCAGCACCCTCGCGAGCGGGACGGTGAAGCCCGGCTCCATCGGCCGCGCCATCCCCGGCGTCGAGCTCAAGCTCCTCGACGCCGGCGGCGAGGAGGTCCTGCTCGACGAGGACGACGAGGTCCGCACCGACCCGGGGGAGATCGTCGTGCGCGGCGCGAACCTCTTCGACGGCTACTGGCCCGGCGGCGACGGCGCACCGGACGCCGACGGCTGGTGGGCCACCGGCGACGTCGCCTACGCCGACGAGGACGGCGACCTGTTCATCGTCGACCGGCTCGGCGAGCTGATCCTCGTCAGCGGCTTCAACGTCTACCCGCACGAGGTCGAGCTGGTCCTCGCCGCGCACCCCGCCGTCGTGGAGGCGGCCGCGCTGGGCGTGCCCCACCCGTACACCGGCCAGACCGTCAAGGTCGTCGTCGTGCGGAAGCCCGGGTCACAGGTGACCGCCGAGGAGCTGATCGCGCACTGCGAGCGCAACCTCGCCAGGTTCAAGTGCCCGACCGCGGTCGAGTTCGTCGCCGAGCTGCCCCACTCGGCCACCGGCAAGATCCGGAAGGCGGCGCTGCGGTGAGGCTCACGCTGTACACGCGACCCGGCTGCCACCTGTGCGACGTCGCCAAAGAGGCGATCGAGCGGGTCGCCGCCGCCACCGGCGAGGGCTGGACGGAGATCGACATCACCGGCGACGACGCCCTCGAGGAGGAGTACGGCTTCCGCATCCCCGTCGTCCTCCTCGACGGCAAGGAGCACGGCTACTGGCGTGTCGAGGAGGACAGGCTCCTGCGCGACATACGGCTATCCTCAGCGCCGTGAAGCACCTGGTTTGGGACTGGAACGGGACCCTCCTCGACGACCTGAAACT
Source organism: Dactylosporangium sp. NPDC005555 (assembly GCF_040605635.1). Lineage (NCBI taxonomy): Bacteria > Bacillati > Actinomycetota > Actinomycetes > Micromonosporales > Micromonosporaceae > Dactylosporangium > Dactylosporangium sp. NPDC005555. The sequence continues at coordinate 76,435 of NZ_JBEXDG010000016.1, read as the reverse complement.
CGTCGTCGACGCCACCAACGTCTGCCTGGCCACCGTCGGCGGCCCGGTGATCACCGCCGAGGAGCACCGCCGCGACTTCCGCCGGCCGATCCTCGACTACTACGCGCACGTCCTGGCCCGGCCCGTCGAGCAGATCGAGTTCCAGCTGCTCGACGACGCGTTCCACGACGCGTACCGGCTGGGCATGGCCGACGTGCGGCTCGCCCCCGACGCGCTGGAGGCGATGGGCCGCTGGACCGGCACCCAGTCGTTGCTGTCGATGTTCTTCCACGACGAGCTGCTCATCGAGGTCGAGCGGCACGGCCTCGGCGCCCACCTGGTCCGCGTCGACGGCCTGCCCGGCACCGTCGGCGGCCACCGCAAGGCCGCCTACCTGCAGCGGCACCTCGAAGCGCTCGAGATCGACCCCGCCGCGGTGGTACTGATCGGCGACTCCGTCGACGACGGCGAGGCCGCCCTGTCCCTCGGCGCGACCTGCGTCCTGTACGCGGGCGGCTTCACCGACGTGACGCTGCTGAAGGCGACCGGCCTGCCCGTGGCGTCCTCGCTGCTCGAAGCCGTCGAGACGGCTGCCGCATGAGCGGCAGCGGCTTGAGGGTGGTCGTCGCGGATGACGCGGTGCTCCTGCGGGAGGGCCTTGTCCGGCTGCTCACCGAGAGCGGCCACACGGTCGTCGCGGCCGTCGGTGACGGTCCCAGCCTCGTCGAGGCGGTCGTCGAGCACCGGCCCGACGTCGCGATCGTCGACGTGCGGATGCCGCCGTCGCACACCGATGAGGGCCTGCGCGCCGCCGTCGAGGCCCGCCGGCGGGTCCCCGGCACCCCGATCCTGGTGCTGTCGCAGTACGTCGAGGTGTCCTACGCCGACGACCTGCTCGCCGACCGTGCCGGAGCCGTCGGCTACCTGCTCAAGGACCGCGTGTCGGAGGTCGCCGACTTCCTCGACGGGATGCGGCGGGTCGCGACCGGCGCGACCGTCCTCGACCCGGAGGTCGTGGGGCAGCTGCTGGTCCGCCGCCGCCGCGACGACCCGCTGCGCAGCCTCACCCCGCGGGAGCGGGAGGTGCTCGGCCTGATGGCGGAGGGCCGCTCCAACACGGCGATCGCCCGCAAGCTCGTCGTCACCGACGGCGCCGTCGAGAAGCACGTCAAGAACATCTTCACCAAGCTCGACCTGCCCCCGGACGACGAACAGCACCGCCGGGTGCTGGCGGTGCTGACGTATCTGCAGAGCTGAGACGCGCCCGTCAGGTGGGCAGGATGGCGGTCAGGCGGGTGCCGCCGCCGGCGGGACTGGTGACGGTCATCTCACCGCCGGCCGCCTTGACCCGGTCCATGAGGCCGGTCAGGCCGTGGCCTTTGGCGAGGCTGGCGCCGCCGACCCCGTCGTCCTCGACGGTGACCAGCAGCCCGTACGCCGAGCGCTGCAACCGCACCGTGACCTCCTCGGCGCCACTGTGCTTCGCGACGTTGGTCAGCGCCTCCGCGACGACGAAGTAGGTCGTGGTCTCCAGGCTCTCCGCGAGCCGGTCGTCGATCTCCGGCAGCTCCAGGTCCACCGGCACCGGCGACCGGCCGGCGAGCGCGGTCAGCGCGGCCCGCAGCCCGCGGTCGACCAGGATCGGCGGCGCGATGCCCCGCGACAGGGCCCGCAGCTCGTCCAGGGTCTCCCGGGTCTGGGCGAGGGCCTCGGCGACCGTGGCGCGCGCCGCCTGCGGGTCTGACTCGAACTGCAGGTCGGCCCGGCCGAGGTCCATCGCCAGCCGGACGAGGCGCTGCTGCGGCCCGTCGTGGATGTCCCGCTCGAGCCGGCGCAGCGCGGTCGCCTCGGCGGACACGGCCGCCTCCCGCTGCGCCCGGGCGGCGTCCCGGCCGGCCTCGGCCTCCGCGACCCGCTCCCGCAGCTCGTTGACGCCGTTGAGCAGTGCCCGGGCGAACTGCGCCTCCAGCTGCGCCGCGCCGCGGACGACCGGCAGGAGGGTGAGCGCGAAAATCACCCCGATGCCCGTGTACAGCAGGATCCGCACGTTGTCGCCGCTGCCGAGGCCGATGAGCTCGTTGAGGTCCTTGTTGTCCGGCGGGCGGGGGATCGACCAGTCCCATAGAATCGTGGTCACACCGCCGAGGGCCCCGGCCCACCACGTGACGACGAACGCGAAGGCGATCGTGCTCGGGATGAAGCGCAGGATCCCGTGCAGCAGGTCCAGCCATGACTGGCCGTCGCTGAGCGGCACCAGCATCTTGCGCCAGAAGCCGTCGTCAGGGTCGGGTTTCTTGTAGTACGGGTGTGGTAGCCGGGTCCTGAGCACGGGTCCGATCCGGGCGCGTTCGACGGTGGCGAATCCGCGGGCCTGGAAGAGCGTCGCGACCAGGATCGGGAAGCCGATCACCATGACGAGCAACCCCAGGCCGAGGGCGAAACCGACGAGGAAGAGCACCAGGGTCACGAGGCCGAGAGGGAAGCCGAGCAGCACGTACTGCGTGTCGACGCCGAGCTGACGGAAGATGCCACGGTGGCGAGGGGTGATGGTCGTTGTCATGTCATCGACGCTATTCACGGGGCCTCGCTCATCCCATCCCGCCGCCCGGCCACTCGGTAGTAGGGGCAACCCTACCGGCACGTGTAGTGTCGCTACGGGTGGAGAAAAAACGCACCGGCGTGTTGGTGGCAATATGCCCAATTTTGTAGTGATACTTCATCGAGCGCCCGCCCGCTGCCGGCCAGGTCCGGGGAAAGGGGCACGCAGGTGCCGCGGGGGCATTCCATGTGTACGTGGACCGCACGGGCGGGCGCTGACCTCTACATGGTTGACGTCGGCGCTTCAAGATCGCGATTTGTGCACGGCTTCACAAGCGCCTATTCTGTTGCAACGACGAACCCCGCTAGCACAGGCGGTCACCGCCATCGCGAGCGGCCTCGCATACCGTCGTCGTCACGGAGACTCATGAGCCAGCAGCGCACCGGCCCCACCGGCGGACCGGACTTTCCGGACCTCCCGGAGGCGACCGTCGCCAGGCTTCCGGAATACCTGCGCGCCCTGCACCACCTCGCAGAGGACGGGCACGACACGGTCTCCTCGGAGGGCCTCGCAGCGGCCGCCGGCGTCAACTCCGCCAAGCTCCGCAAAGACCTCTCCCATCTCGGCCGCACCGGCACCCGCGGCGTCGGCTACGACGTGACGCTGCTCATCGACCAGATCGAACAGGTCCTGGGCCTCACCCACCGCAGGGCCGTCGCCCTCGTCGGCGTGGGTAATCTCGGTCACGCTCTTGCCGGGTACGCAGGCTTCGGCACCCGCGGCTTCCGCATCGCCGCCCTCTTCGACGCCGACCACGGCCGCGTCGGCGAACACATCAACGGCCTCGTCGTGCGCCACATCGACGACCTGCCCGAGGTCGTCGAGCAGGAGTCCATCTCCATCGCCGTGATCGCCACCCCCGCGCACGCCGCGCAGCACGTCGCCGACCGGCTCGTCGAGGCCGGCGTCACCAGTGTCCTGAATTTCGCACCCTGTGTTTTGAACGTTCCCGACGGCGTCGACGTGCGTAAGGTCGATCTGGCCATCGAACTGCAAATCCTGTCCTTCCACGAGCACCGCAAGTCAGCGCTCACCGCGCTGCCCGCCGCGGTGCAGAAGCCCGGGCGGGTCGGCATGGCCAACCGGCTCGGCGGGGAGGCGGTGGCCACGTGAACCTTCTCGTCGCAGGGATCTCGCACCGGACCGCAGCGCGGGTGACGGCATGACCGGCTCCAACCTGCTCGTCGTCGGGATCTCGCACCGGACCGCCGGAGTCCCGCTCCTGGAGCGCCTCGCCGTCAGCGGCGACGAGCTGCCCACCCTGCTCGCCGACATCGCCGCCCAGCCGTACATCGACGAGGCCGTCGTCCTGTCGACCTGCAACCGGGTCGAGATCTACGCCGCCGTCACCGCCTTCCACGGCGCCCTCGCCGACATCGGCGGCGTCCTCGCCACCCGCGCGGCGACCACCGTCGGCGACCTCGCCGGCCGGCTCTACGTCCACTACGAGGTCGACGCCGTCCGCCACGCCTTCCGCGTCGCCGCCGGCCTCGACTCCATGGTCGTCGGTGAGGCGCAGATCCTCGGGCAGCTCCGCGACGCCTACGGCACCGCCGCCGATCAGGGCACCGCCGGCCGCGTCCTGCACGAGCTGCTGCAGCAGGCGCTGCGCGTCGGCAAACGCGTCCACGCCGAGACCGAGATCGACCGCGCCGGGCAGAGCGTCGTCAGCGCCGCCCTCGCCTACGGCCAGGGCGCCACCGGCCCCGTGGAAGATCGCCCTGCCCTTGTCATCGGCGCCGGCGCGATGGGCGCCCTGTCCCTCGCCACGCTGCGCCGCGCCGGCGCGAACCCGCTGTACGTCACCAACCGTGGCCACGAGCGGGCCGAACGCCTCGCCGAGCTGCACGGCGCCATCGCAGTGCCGTACGCCACCCTGCCGACCGCACTCGAGCAGGTCGACGTCGTCGTCAGCGCCACCGCCTCACCCGAGCCGGTCCTGGACGCGGCCCTCGTCGGCGCCGCCGGTCACCCACTGCTCATCCTCGACCTTGCCCTGCCGCGCGACGTCGCACCCGGCGTCGGCGACCTGCCCGGCATCACCCTCGTCGACATCGAGCTGCTGTCCGAGTCGCTGTCCACGACCGCCGACGCCGAGCAGCGCGCCGCCGAGGACATCGTCGCCGGCGAGGTCGAGGCGTTCCTCACCTGGCTGCGCGGCGCCGACGTCGCACCGACCGTCGCCGCCCTGCGCGCCCGCGCCGACGAGGTCGTCGAGGCCGAGCTCGGCCGGCTCGCCCAGCGCTGCCCCGAGCTCACCGACACGCACCGTGCCGAAGTGGCCCACAGCATCCACCGGATCGTCCAGCGACTGCTCCACCAGCCGACCGTCCGGGTCCGGCAACTCGCCGCCGAACCCGGTGGCGAGGCATACGCTCAGGCGCTCCGGGAACTGTTCGACCTGCAGATCCCCACATCAGACATCGACCCGGCCGCCGCAGGCGAGGTGCACCCATGACCTACAAACTCGGCACACGGGGCAGCGCGCTGGCCATGGCGCAGTCCGGCACCGTCGCCGCCGCCGTCCGCGAGCGGACCGGCCGCGACGTCGACCTCGTCGAGATCGTCACCCCCGGCGACCGCTCCAGCGCGCCCATCCAGACCCTCGGCGTCGGCGTCTTCGTCTCCGCCCTGCGCGACGCGCTGCTCGCCAAGGAGATCGACTTCGCGGTCCACTCGTACAAGGACCTGCCGACCGCGCCCGCCGACGGTCTCGTCATCGCCGCCGTCCCGCCGCGTAACGACCCCCGCGACGCGCTCGTCGCCCGCGGCGGCCTCACCCTCAACGAGCTGCCCGTCGGCGCCCGCATCGGCACCGGCGCCCTGCGCCGCGTCGCCCAGCTCAACGCCCTCGGCCGCCGGTTCGAGCCGCTGCCGCTGCGCGGCAACGTCGACACCCGCCTGCGCAAGCTCGCCGAGGGCGAGTTCGACGCGATCGTGCTCGCCCACGCCGGCCTGACCCGCCTCGGCCGCGCCGCCGAAGCCACCGAGGTCCTCGACCCGCTGCTGATGCTGCCCGCCCCCGCGCAGGGCGCACTCGCGGTCGAGTGCCGGGAAGACGATGCCGAGCTGCGCGAACTCCTCGCCGCGCTCGACGACGAATACACCCGCGCGGCGGTCACCGCCGAGCGGGCGCTGTTGGCCGAGCTCGAGGCGGGATGCTCCGCCCCGATCGCGGCACTGGCCGAGGTCGCAGAAGGCGACGACGGCCCGGAGATCTATCTGCGCGGTGCGGTCTTCAGCCCGGACGGCGGGTTCGCCCTCCGGCTGTCACGCACCGGAACGCTCGCCGACGCCGCGGAGGTGGGCCGAGCCTTGGCCCGTGACCTGCGCGAAGAAGGCGCCGACAACGCACTGGGAGTGCAGCATGACCCGCACCCGTAAGGGCAGCACCGGCCGGATCGCCTTCGTCGGGGCCGGCCCCGGCGATCCAGGCCTGCTGACGCGTCGCGCCCATGAGGCGCTGGTGTCCGCCGACCACATCGTCTACGACCGCAACGTCCCCGAGTCGCTGCTCAGCGTGATCCGCGCCGACGCCGACCCCGAGACGCAGTTCTCCCCTGCCGAGGGAGCGCCCGGCGACGTCGCCAAGGTGCTGCTGTCCGCCGCCCGGTCCGGGCTGCGCGCCATCCACCTCGTCGGCGGCGACCCGCTCGCCCACGACACCGTCCTCAAGGAGGTGCAGGCCGTCGCCCGCACCGCCGTCCCGTTCGAGGTCGTCCCCGGCATCGGTCAGGCCGCGGGCGTCGCCACGTACGCCGGTGTCCCGCTGCCCGGGGTCCGCGTCACCGCCGACGTCGACGACGTCCAGTCCGTGGACTTCGAGTCGATCGCCGCCGCCGTCAGCCGGGGCTCCTCCGCCCTCGCCGTCGACGCCGGTGACCTCGCCGCCGTCCGCGACGGGCTCCTCGCCGCCGGCGTCGACGCGAGCACCCCCGTCTCCGTCACCGGCGACGGCACCGGCGAGACCCAGTACAGCTCCGCCACCACCGTCGACAGCATGGTCGCCGCCGCCCTCGGCTTCGCCGGGCGGGTCGTGCTCTGCCTCGGCTCCGGCGTCGCCCAGCGCGAGAAGCTCGGCTGGTGGGAGAACCGGCCCCTGTACGGGTGGAAGGTCCTCGTCCCCCGCACCAAGGAGCAGGCCGGCGCGATGAGCGAGCGGCTGCGCGCCTACGGCGCCATCCCGTGCGAGGTCCCGACCATCGCCGTCGAGCCGCCCCGCACCCCGGCGCAGATGGAACGCGCGATCAAGGGCCTCGTCGACGGCCGCTACGCGTGGACGGTCTTCACCTCCGTCAACGCCGTCCGCGCCGTCTGGGAGAAGTTCGCCGAGCACGGCCTCGACGCCCGCCACTTCGGCGGCGTCAAGGTCGCCTGCATCGGCGAGGCGACCGCGGAGGCCGTCCGCGGCTTCGGCATCGTCCCCGAGCTCATCCCCGCCGGCGACCAGTCCTCCGAGGGGCTCCTCGCCGAGTTCTCCCCGCACGACGAGATCCTCGACCCTGTCGGCCGGGTGCTGCTGCCCCGTGCCGACATCGCCACCGAGACCCTCGCCGCCGGGCTCACCGAACTCGGGTGGGAGGTCGACGACGTCACCGCCTACCGGACCGTCCGCGCGGCCCCGCCGCCGGCCGACATCCGCGACGCCATCAAGTCCGGCGGCTTCGACGCGGTCCTCTTCACCTCGTCGTCCACCGTCCGCAACCTCGTCGGCATCGCCGGCAAGCCGCACGCCCGCACCGTCGTCGCCGTCATCGGTCCCAAGACCGCCGACACCGCCGTCGAGTTCGGGCTCCGCGTCGACGTCCAGCCGCCGCACGCCTCCGTGCCCGACCTGGTCGAGGCGCTCGCCGGCTACGCCGTCGAACTGCGCGAGAAGCTCGCCGCGATGCCCGCGAAGCAGCGCCGCGGCTCCAAGGTCCAGGGCCCGACCGCGCTGCGGTTCCGGTAGAAGTCTGCAGGAGGTTCCGTCATGGCTGGTTACCCGACCGTCCGCCCACGCCGGCTGCGTCGTAACCCAGCGATGCGACGGCTCGTCGCCGAGACACACGTCGAGCCGTCGAACCTCATCCTGCCCATGTTCGTCAAAGAGGGCCTCACCGAGCCGCGACCCATCTCGTCGCTGCCCGGCGTCGTCCAGCACTCGCGCGAGTCCCTGCGGAAGGCCGCCGTCGAAGCGGCCCAGGCAGGGCTCGGCGGCATCATGCTCTTCGGCGTCCCCGAGACCCGCGACGAGACCGGCTCCGCCGGCACCGACCCCGACGGCATCCTCAACGTCGCCATCCGCGACGTCGTCGCCGAGGTCGGTGACGCGACCGTCGTCATGAGCGACCTGTGCCTCGACGAGTTCACCTCACACGGGCACTGCGGCCTGCTCGACGCCAACGGCGAGGTCGACAACGACGCCACCCTGGCCGCGTACGCCGACCTGGCCGTCGCCCAGGCCACGGCCGGCGCCCACGTCCTCGGCCCCTCCGGCATGATGGACGGCCAGGTCGGCGTCGTCCGGCGGGCCCTGGACGCGGCCGGATTCACGGACGTGTCGCTGCTCGCGTACGCCGTCAAGTACGCCAGCGCCTTCTACGGCCCCTTCCGCGAGGCCGTCGAGTCCGCCCTGGTCGGCGACCGCAAGACCTACCAGCAGGACCCCGGCAACCTCCGCGAGGCGCTGCGCGAGGTCGCCCTCGACGTCGCCGAGGGCGCCGACATGGTCATGGTCAAGCCGGCCCTGCCGTACCTGGACGTGCTGACCAGGGTCGCCGAGTCGGTCGACGTGCCGGTCGCCGCCTATCAGGTCTCCGGCGAATACGCGATGGTCGAGGCCGCGGTCGCCAACGGCTGGCTCGACCGCGACCGCGTCGTCCTGGAGACCCTCACCTCGATCCGCCGCGCCGGCGCCCAGCTGATCCTCACGTACTGGGCGCTGGACGCCGCCCGCCTGCTCCGCCCCTGACACTTTCGCCCCACAGGTGCCGGGCATGCGCGCGGACCGCGTTGAGCAGCGCGCCGGTCGAGTCGCCGGGCGTTGCGGAGCGCCCCACTCCCTCAGGACGTACATTTCGGGCGTTTCGCCATAAAAAGGGAATGCGCAGGTCCAGCCGGGGTGCACACTGGAGTTACGGGACCGGTGGAGGGACTTCGGTAGGACTTTCGGGTGCACCAACTGTCAGGAACCCGACAGTTGCCCGATTCGTAGTGATAGACCCTCGTTGCCCCCATCGTGAGATGGCTTGTCACTGGAGGCGCCGGATACATCGGCGCGCACGTCGTCACCGCCCTCGGTGAGTCCGGAGTCGAATCGGTCGTCGTCGACGACCTCTCGACCGGGCGCGCCGCCCGCCTGCCACTCGGTGTGCCGCTGGTGCGCGCCGACGTGCGCGACAGCACCACGATGCGCGAACTGTTCCGCCGCTATCGGCCCGATGGCGTCATCCACCTCGCCGCCCGCAAGGACGTCGCCGAGTCGACCGCCCATCCGCTGCGCTACTACCAGGACAACCTCGACGGCCTGCGGTCCGTCCTCGCCGCCGTCGCGGCCACCGGCACCCCATCGGTCCTGTTCTCCTCCAGCGCCGCCGTGTACGGCACCCCGCCGCGCTCACCGGTCACCGAACTCGACCGCACCGCACCCGAGAACGCCTACGGCCGGACCAAACTGATCGGCGAATGGATGCTGCGCGACGCGGCCGCCAGCGCAGGCTTCGGCTGGTGCGCGCTGCGCTACTTCAACGTCGCCGGCGCCGGCGCGCCGCACCTGCGCGACACCGGCGGCACCAACCTCGTGCCGCGCCTGCTGCAGGCCGCCGCACGGGGCATCCCCGCGACCGTCTACGGCGACGACTACCCGACCCCGGACGGCACCGCCGTCCGCGACTACGTGCACGTCGCCGACATCGCCGACGCGCACGTCAGCGCCGCCCTCGCGCTGCGGCACCGGGAGATCCACGACGAGATCCTCAACATCGGCCGCGGCGAAGGCGCCTCCGTCCTGCAGATGATCGACGCCGTCGCCGCCGCGCTCGGCCACCCACTGCCGTACGTCACGGAACCCCGCCGGGCCGGTGACCCCGCAGCGGTCGTCGCCTCCCCGGCCCGCATCCGCGAACTGCTCGGCTGGCGCGCCCGCCACGACCTCGACGACATCGTCACCAGCGCCGCCGCACAACCCGTCCCGGAGACCCAAGCAGCCTGAAACGCAATGCCCCCGAAGATCCCCCCGAAGGAGCAGCACGTTGAAGTTACTGATCCGCCGGCGAGTCCTCGCCGGTGCCTGCGCGCTCGTCGCCGTCACCGGCCTCCTCGTCGCCCCACCAGCCCTCGCCGCGGCGCCGAAGCAGCGCATCGACCTGCGCGTCCTCGTCCTCGACGACGGCAGCACCGGGATCGACATGCTCCGCGCCCAGCTCGACCGTGAAGGCGTCCCCCACGACGCGATCCAGCTCGCCGCCGCCGGCCGCCAGCAGATCACCGCCGCCTTCCTCGCCGACTCCGTCAGCGGCGTCCGCCGCGCCAAGTTCCAGGGCGTGATCGTGCCGAACGAGAGCGCGGTCACCGGCACCGAGGCGGCCGCCCTCGCCGACTTCGAACGCGAATTCAAGATCCGCCAGATCGACGCATACACCTGGGCGAACCCCGGCGTGGGCCAGGACCTCGCGTGGAGCGGCGTCCTCGACGGCGCCACCATGAACGTCACCGACGCCGGCAAGACCGCCGGCTTCGGCTACCTCAACGGCACGGTCCGCATCGACGACCGCGACCCTGACGTGATCGAGTCCTACGGATACCTCGGCACGAAGGCGAGCACCCTGCCCGCCGGCGCGACCTTCACACCACTGGTCACCGGCTCGGTCCAGAACGCCCCGACCGGCTCACTGATGGGCGTCTACACCCACGACGGCCGCGAAGAACTCGTCGTCACACTCGCCGCGAACCGCTACCAGACCCACGCGATGGAACTCGGCCACGGCCTCATCACCTGGCTCACCAAGGGCATCCACCTCGGATACACCCGCAACCACCTCAGCGTCCACATCGACGACGTGCTCCTGCCCGACGACCGGTGGGACACCACCCACAACTGCACCGTCGGCGACGACTGCGGCCCCGGCGTGCAGAACACCCCGATCCGGATGACACCCGCCGACGTCCAGGCGCTGATCGCGTGGCAGCGGGCCAACAACCTGAAACTCGACGTCGCGTTCAACGGCGGCGGCAGCGTCGAGGCCAGCACCGGCGACCCACTGACCACCGCCCTGGTGAACAACAAAGGCCAGTTCCGCTGGATCAACCACACCTACGAACACCCGTACCTCGGCTGCGTCCAGGACTTCACCGTCGCACCGTGGAAATGCGCGACCGACGGCTACGGCGCCACCAGATGGGCGACGCAGGCCGAGATCACCACACAGATCAAGTCCAACGTCGACTGGGCGAAGAGCAAAGGCATCACCATCGACGCCGGCGAACTCGTCACCGGCGAACACTCAGGACTCAAGACGCTGCCGCAGATGCCGGCCGACAACCCCAACCTCGCCCCCGCGCTGAACGCCACCGGCGTCAAGTACATCGCCTCCGACGCCAGCCGCGAACAGACCACCCGCGGCATCGGCAACGCCGTGACCGTGCCCCGCTACCCGATGAACATCTACTACAACGTGGCCACGAAGGCCGAAGAGGTCGACGAATACAACTGGATCTACACCAGCCGGGCCAACGGCGGCAGCGGGATCTGCGAGAACAACCCCGCGTCCACCTGCATCACCCCGCTCGGCGCGAACGGCTTCGAGACGTACATCGTGCCGATCGAAGCCCGCATCGCCTACGACCACATCGTCTCGACCAGCCCGGCGCCGCACTACGCGCACCAGTCGAACCTCGCCGAGGACCGCATCCTCTACCCCGTCCTCGACGCCGTCCTCGACCGGTACGCCGCCACGTACACCAGCGCCACCCCCGTCGTGAACCCGAAGTTCGCCGACACCGCCCTGCAGAACAAGCGGCAAGCGGCGTGGACCGCGGCGCTGCAGGCCCGCTCCGTGGAGGCCTACACCCTCGACGGGCGCGTCACCATCGTCAACAAGGGCACCGGCGCCCTCGACATCCCGATCACCATGCCCAACGGGACCAAACTGATCACCATCTCCCTGCTCGGCATCGAAATCGTCGGCGGCACCTTCGGCGACGCCTACGGCGGCGAGCGCTCCACCTGGAGAAACCTGGCCCGCAACGGCACGCAGCAGCTGAAGCTCGGCAGCTGAGGTCCGCGCCGTGCGTGTCGTCCTCGTCAACGAAGGCACCTACCCGTACGTCACCGGCGGCGTCAGCACCTGGTGCGACCAGCTGGTGCGTGGACTGTCCGATGTGGACTGGGACCTCATGGCCATCGTCGGCACCGAGCCGGACCGGCCCGCGGTCGAACTGCCCGGCAACGTCCGGTCACTCACCGCGGTCCCGGTCTGGGGCGCCGCCCGCCCCACCCGCGGCAAGCCCGAACGGGCCGCCGCACGGCTGTGCCGGGGGATGCTCGGCGACACCGCGGCCGACCTGGTCGTCTTCACCGAGGGGCTGCGTGAGCTCGCCGAGCTCGCGCGGCCCCGCCCGGGCCGGTTCTCCAAGACCCGCACCGGGCGCCACCCCCTCGCCGGGGCCAGCCTCGCCGACATCCTGCTCGACGCGTGGGCCCGCGCCCGGGCGGACGGCATCCACCTGCCACGACTCACCCTCCGCGACGCGGACGTCGCCGGTGTACTGCTGGAACACGCCCTCCGACCGCTGGCCGCCGAGATCCCGCAAGACGCCGACCTGGTGCACGCCAACGCCAACGGACTGTCGTCCATGGTCGCCCTGGCCGCGAAATGGCGCACCGGCGTGCCGTTCCTCATGACGGAACACGGCGTCTACCTCCGGGAGCGGTACCTCGCCCCCGGCGACCAGTCACCCGGCGTGAAAACCGCGCTGCTGCGCTTCCACCGCGCCCTCGCCCGGCTCGCCTACTGGGAGTCGGACCTCATCACCCCCGTCAGCGGGTTCAACTCACGGTGGGCGGTCCGGCACGGCGCCGACCCGGCGAAACTCGCCGTCATCGGCAACGGCGTCGACCCCGCCCGCTTCCCGCCGCTCGTCGGCGAACCCGCCGACCCCGTCATCTCCTGGGTCGGACGGATCGACCCGCTCAAGGACCTGGAGACCCTCATCCGCGCCCTCGCCGTCGTCCGGGAAACAGCGCCGCAGGCACGGCTGCACCTCGCCGGGCCCGTCCCCGCCGGCAACGAGGCCTACGCCGCCGCCTGCCGCGACACCGCCGCGAACCTCGGACTCACCGACGCCGTCACCTGGGCCGGCCCGTGCTCGTCCAGCCGCGACGCCTTCGAGGTCGGGCAGATCGCCGCGCTGTCCAGCATCTCCGAAGGCATGCCCTACACGGTCCTCGAAGCCATGATGTGCGGCCGGCCGACCGTCAGCACCGACGTCGGCGGCGTCGCCGAAGCCGTCGGCGACGCCGGGCTCGTCGTGCCACCGCGCGACCCGCGGGCATTCGGCGAGGCGTGCGTCGCACTGCTCACCTCACCGGACCTGCGGGCCGTGACCAGTCACCGCGGTCAGCAGCGGGCGCTACAGCAATACACGCTGGACCGTTGCCTGACCGCCTACCGCGGCCGGTACCTGCAACTGACGGACACCCGCGTCGTCGCCTCAGCACCCGTCCCCGACCAGATCCTGGTGCCCGCGTGAACAGCCCGACGCTGACCGGAAAGCGGTGCCCGCATGAGCGCTGACTCGCTGCTCATGGTGCCGACGCAGCGGCGGGCCCGGCCACCGCTGCTGGACCGCGGCGAACCGCTGCGGTTCGTCGGGCGGGTCTCCACCGACCCCGTCGCCGCCCTCGCCGACCGGATGCTGGAAGACTGCGTCAGCGCCGTCGACGTCGACGAGGTCGCCGCGATCCTCGAAGCCAACGGCATCAACGACCGCGTCGCCGACCGCGAATACGGGCTGCCGTCGGTCTTCGCACTCGCCGGACGCGTCGTCGCCCGCACCATCGACACCGCACACACCGTCGTCCAGTCGACACCGCCGGAAGACGGCCCCACACCACGCGCCGTCGTCACCGACACGCTCACCCGGGCCGCGATCTACCTGACCCCCCTGGCGATCGGGCTCGGCGCCGCCACCGAGGTCGACGGCGCGCCGCAACTCGCCACCACCGGCACGCTCCTGCTCGGCTGGGGCGGCGGACAGGCCCTGTCATACCTCGGCTACCGGGCACTGTCCGAGCGGGGCGTCACCGCCGCCGCCCGCCTCCTCGGCGCCGGGTTCCTCAGCGTCGCCGCCCTGTGGTCGCTCGCACTCGCCGGCAACGGCCTACGGGCGTACACCATCGCCGCCGTGCAACTCGCGTTGTTCGCGGTCGCCGCCGTCGCCCTCGTCACCGGCCGCGAACGCGTCGTCCTCGCCGCCGCCGCGCCCTGCTGGATCGCCACCGCGTTCGTCGCCCTCGGCTCCGGCCGGTGGGCGGTGACCGCGCTGCTGTGCGGGGTCGCGGCCCTGCTCGCCGTCGCGTTCCGCCCCGTCCTCGGCGCCGACGTCAGCGGCCGGATGCCGTGGCGACGATGGCGGTCGTGGCGCGGCGACATCGGCTACGCCCTGCTCTACGGCCTCGTCGGCACCGGCCAGGCCGCGCTGCTGCGGGCCGTCGCCCTCGACGGGATCGCACCCCACCGGGTGCCCGTCGAGGCCGTGCCCCTGCTCGTCGGGGTCCCCCTGATCGAGCTGACGCTGGTCTGGCATCAGCGGCGCATCGCGTACGCCCGTGCCGTCCTCGCCGACCGGGGCGCGTTCGACCGGCGGCTCGCCCGGATCAGCAAAGGCACCGTCGCCGTCCTGTGCGTCCCCGTCGCGCTCGGCGCCGCGATCGCCGGCGCCGTCTGGCTCGGCGTCGCCGGACCCGGCGGACAATCCCTCGCCGCCGCGATCCTGCTCACCGGTGTGTACGCGCTGTGCCTCGTCCTCGCCGCGCACGGCCGGGCCGGCACCGCCGCCCTCGTCGTCTGGTGGCCGACCCTGCTCGTCGCGGGCGTTGGGCACTGGGCACCCGCACTCGTGCACGTGGCACCCACGTTCACCGAAACCCTCGCCGTCGCGACCCTGCTCGGAGCCGGCCTCCCCGGCCTCGCCGTCGCGGCGCTCGTCCTGCGTGACCCGGAGAGTTACCGATGATGCTCCTGCCGATGTACGTCCACCCCCTCGCCGACCCCGACGCGTGGGAGGCGCTGTGCCGCAGCACCGAACGCCCCACCGCGATCGTCAACGTCCACAACGGCCCCGGCGGCGCCGACCGCGACGAGGTGTACGCCGTCGCGACCGCCCGCCTGCACCGCAGCGGCGTCCGCATGCTCGGCTACGTCGACCTCGACTACGGCCGTCGCGCCAACGGGGAGGTCTGGTGCGACATCGTCGGCTGGGCGCGGTATCCGGTCGGCGGTATCTTCTTCGATCAGGTGCCGGCGGACGCGGCCGGCCTGGCCTACGTGACACAGGTGGTGCGGGCGGTGCGCGGATCGGTGGTCCTCAACCCCGGCACCAGGTGCCTGCCCGGCTACGCCGACCTCGCCGACGTCGTGTGCACCTTCGAAGGCCCCTGGGAGTCCTATGTGGACGCCCCGCCGGCGTACGGGCTGCCCGACGGCCGCGACTGGCCGAACGCGGCGCACCTCGTCTACGGCGTTCCCACCGAACGCCTCGGCGCCGCCACCGCCCTGCTGCTCTCGCGGGCCCCGCACGGCCTCGTCACCGACCTCGTCGCCCCCCTGCCGTACGAGGGCATCCCGACGGTCGTGCGCGAGCGGGCGGCGGCACGGTGACCGGCCGGCGGCTCCGCTTCGCCCTGTGCGGACTGGTCCTGCTGACCGTCCTGTACGCCGCCGCCTGCACGACCACCGGCGACGACGACCCGGACGAGGGCCGCGGCACCCCGAAGACCGCCGCCGTCCCCCCGTCCGGCCTCGGCGGTCTCGGCCCGGCGTCCCCGCCCGCTGCTTCGTCTTCCCCGCCACCCGCCCCCGCCGGCTGGTGGAAGCCCGCGGTCGGGGTCACCTGGCAGTGGCAGCTGACGGGCACCCTCGACACGTCGGTGGCCGCCGACGTGTACGACGTCGACGCCGTCACCACGTCCGCCGCGGACGTCGCTCGCCTGAAGGCGGCCGGTCGCCGCGTCATCTGCTACGTCAACGCCGGCGCCCACGAGGACTTCCGCGCCGACGCCGGCAACTTCCCCGAATCGGTGCGCGGCAAGGGCCTGGAGGGCTGGCCGGGGGAGAAGTGGCTCGACATCCGCCGCTGGGACACCCTGGAGCCGCTGCTGGCCGCGCGCTTCAAGATGTGCAAGGACAAGGGCTTCGACGCCGTCGAACCCGACAACGTCGACGGCTACGCCAACAACAGCGGCTTCCCGCTCACCGCCGAGGATCAGCTCACCTTCAACCGCCGGGTCGCCGACCTCGCCCACGGCCTCGGCCTCGCCGTCGGCCTGAAGAACGACGTCGAACAGGCCGAGGCGCTGGCGCCCGCGTTCGACTTCGCGGTCAACGAGGAATGCGCCCACTACGACGAGTGCGACACCCTCAAGGTCTTCATCGCCGCCGGCAAGCCCGTCTTCCACGTCGAATACGACGTCGACACCGCCAAGTTCTGCCCCAAGACCACCGCCCTGCGCTTCTCGTCGATGAAGAAGAAGGAAGACCTCGACGCCTGGCGCCAGACCTGCTGAGCCGGCACGCGACCGGGCCGGTCCCGGCGCTCCTTCCAAACCTGAGCCTACACCCACCGACCAAATTTCTTGTCGGCCCGGACATCCACCATACTGCATCGTTCGGCCGCAATGAAACGGTGACTTTTGGTTAGGCCAGCGAAAGTTCATGCCAAGGCATCGGAAAGTGTGGACAGGTTGGTTCGAAGCTCTTAGTGTGTCCTGCACGACACTGGAGTGTTTCGTCAATGTATCCGCCGGCAGCGGGCACATCGACGAGCATCCCGGCGTCACGGAGGCTCACGGCATCCGGCGCGGCGGCGCGCGCCCTGCCTGGCACGTTCAGTCAGGGAAGGGACCACAATGAACCAACAACCCTCACGTCATCGATGGCGGACGATGGGTGCCGCTCTGCTTCTTGTCTCGGCGAGCGTCAGCGCCCTGGTCGTCCAGGCCGCGCCCGCGGCGGCGGCGATCAACGCGGCCGACTTCCAGCAGGTCACGCTCGCCAAGGGTGAGCCCGAGGTCGGCGAGCCGCTGACCATCTCGGTCCTGCCCGACCGCTCGGTCCTGCACACCGCCCGCAACGGCACGCTGCGCCGGACCGACGCCAACGGCACCACGAGCGTGATCGCCAACATCCCCGTCTACCAGCACGACGAGGAAGGCCTGCAGGGCGTCGCGGCAGACCCGAACTTCGCCACGAACCGCTACATCTACCTGTACTACGCGCCCCCGCTGAGCACCCCCGCGGGCGACGCGCCGGCCACCGGCACCGCCACCGACTGGGCCACCTGGACCGGGGTCAACCGCCTCTCCCGGTTCACGCTCAACGCGAACTTCACCGTCAACATGAGCAGCCAGGTCGACGTCCTGGACGTGCCCGCCAACCGGGGCATCTGCTGCCACGTCGGCGGCGACATCGACTTCGACGCGGCCGGCAACCTGTACCTGTCGACCGGTGACGACTCCAACCCGTTCGACTCCGCGGGCTACTCGCCGCTGGATGAGCGGACGAACCGCAACCCGGCGTACGACGCGCAGCGGTCCGCGGGCAACACCAACGACCTGCGGGGCAAGATCCTGCGGATCAAGGTCAACGCCAACGGCACGTACAGCGTCCCGTCGGGCAACCTGTTCGCGCCGGGCACCGCCAACACCCGGCCCGAGATCTACGCGATGGGCTTCCGCAACCCGTTCCGGATGAGCGTCGACAAGGCCACCGGCATCGTCTACGTGGGCGACTACGGCCCCGACGCAGGCACCACCGACGCCAACCGCGGCCCGTCCGGGCAGGTCGAGTTCAACCGGATCACGTCGCCGGGCAACTACGGCTGGCCGTACTGCACCGGCTCGAACACCAGCACCGAGATCTACAACGAGTGGAACTTCTCCAACGGCACCACCGGCGCCAAGTACAACTGCGCCGGCGGCCCGACGAACAACTCGTTCCGCAACACCGGCCAGACCACGCTGCCCGCGGCGCGCCCGGCCTGGATCAAGTACGGCGGCGACTCCGGCTCCCCGGCCGAGTTCGGCGGCGGCTCCGAGTCGCCGATGGGCGGCCCGGTGTACCGCTACGACGCCGCGAACCCGTCGGCGACGAAGTTCCCGGCCGCGTTCAACGGCATGTTCTTCGCCGGTGAGTTCGGGCGCGGGTGGATCAAGCCGATCGTCGTCAACAGCGACGGCAGCCGCGGCGCGATCGACACGTTCCCGTGGGGCGGCAAGCAGGTCATGGACATGCAGTTCGGCCCCGACGGCTCGCTGTACGTCCTGGACTACGGCACCGGCTACTTCAACGGCGACGCCAACTCGGCCCTGTACCGCTACGACTACGTCGGCGGCGGCAACCGCGCCCCGACCGCGGTCGCCGGCGCGAACAAGACCTCCGGTGCGGCGCCGCTCGCGGTGACGTTCTCCTCCGCCGGGTCCAGCGACCCCGAGGGCGGGCCGCTGACCTACTCGTGGGACTTCGACGGCAACGGCACCCAGGACTCGACCGCCGCCAACCCGTCGTACACCTACAACACCAACGGCACCTACACCGCGACCCTGACGGTGCGGGACAACCAGAACGCCCCCGCCACGTCCAGCGTGCTGATCAGCGTCGGCAACACCGCGCCGACGGTCACCATCAACGCGCCGGCGTCCGGGCAGCTGGTGTCCTTCGGCGACAGCGTGCCGTGGAGCGTCACGGTCAGCGACCCCGAGGACGGCACGATCGCCTGCTCGCGGATCACCATGACCTACGTGCTCGGTCACGACCAGCACGCCCACCAGATCACCTCGCAGACCGGCTGCACCGGCACGATCAACATCCCCGTCGACGGTGAGCACGACGACGCGGCGAACATCTTCCCGATCTTCGACGCGCAGTACACCGACAACGGCGGGCTGACCGTCCACGCGCAGAACATCCTGCAGCCGCGCAAGCGGCAGGCCGAGCACTACAAGACCAGCTCGGGCATCAACCAGTTCACCAAGACGACGGCCGAGGGCGGCAAGACGGTCGGCGACATCAACAACGGCGACTGGATCCAGTTCGACCCGTACAAGCTGAACAACGCCACCTCGGTGGCCGTGCGGGCGTCGTCCGGTGGCACCGGCGGCACCGTGCAGTTCCGCACCGGCTCGCCGACGGGCACGATCATCGGCTCCGCGACGATCCCGGTCACGGGCTCGTGGGAGACGTTCACGACGGTCACCGCTCCGATCAGCGGGGCGCCCGCCGGCACCACGTCGCTCTACGTGACGTTCGCCGGCACCGGCACCGCCGCCCTGCTGGACCTGGACAGCTTCACGTTCACGACCAGCAGCGGCGGCATCGGGCCGGTGAAGGGTCTGGCCGGCAAGTGCCTCGACGTGCGCGGCGCAGCGACCGCCGACGGTACGCAGATCCAGCTGTACACCTGCAACGGCACCAACGCGCAGACCTGGACCCGCTCCGGTCAGACGCTCCAGTCGCTCGGCAAGTGCCTGGACATCTCCGGTGGCGGCAGCGCCGACGGTACGAAGATCCAGCTGTGGACGTGCAACGGCTCCGGTGCGCAGAACTGGGCGCCGAACGCCGACGGCACGCTGCGCAACCCGCAGTCGGGCAAGTGCCTCGACGTGTCCGGCAACAACTCCGCGGACAGCACGATCGTCCACCTGTGGACGTGTGGCACCGGCGCCAACCAGAAGTGGACCCTGCCCTAACGAGGTGATCGGGCGCCCGTGCCGCCACACGGGCGCCTCCCTCCCTGCTAAGGAGATTCCGTGCGCAGAATTCTCGCCGGAGCGGGCGCCGCCATCGCCCTCGCCGCCGGCACCCTTTCCGCCGCCACCCCGGCCGTCGCCGCCGACGCGCCCTACGACGTGCTCGTGTTCTCCAAGACCGCCGGCTTCCGGCACGACGCCATCCCGGCCGGCGTCACCGCGATCCAGCAGCTGGGCGCGGCGAACAACTTCACCGTCACGGCCACCGAGGACGCCGCCGCGTTCACCACCGGCAACCTCGCGCAGTACGAGACCGTCGTCTTCCTGAACACCACGGGCGACGTCCTCAACGACACCCAGCAGACCGCGTTCGAGTCGTACGTGCGCGGCGGCGGCGGTTACGTCGGCGTCCACGCGGCCGCCGACACCGAATACAGCTGGCCGTTCTACGGCAACCTCGTCGGCGCCTGGTTCGCATCGCACCCGGCGATCCAGCAGGTCAACTCGAAGACCGAGAACCGGGCCCACCCGGCGACGGCGCACCTGCCGCAGACCTGGACCCGCACCGACGAGCTGTACAACTACCAGACCAACCCGCGCACCAACGCGCGCGTCCTGGCCACGCTCGACGAGTCGTCCTACTCCGGCGGCTCGATGGGCGCGGACCACCCGATCACCTGGTGCAAGACGATCGACAGCGGCCGCTCGTTCTACACCGGCTTCGGGCACACCCAGGAGTCGTACGCGGACGGCAACTTCCGCAACGAGCTCCTCGGCGGCATCCGGTACGCCTCGAAGCGTGCCAAGGCCGACTGCCGGTCGGAGAGCGGCTACACCGCGATCTACAACGGCTCCACGACCGGCTGGTCGCAGGCCGGCCCCGGCAGCTTCAGCAACACCGACGCCACGCTGACCTCCGTCGGCGGCATGGGCCTGTTCTGGTACAGCGCGAAGCAGTACACCTCGTACTCGCTGAAGGCGGACTGGCGGCTCACCGGCGACAGCAACTCCGGCATCTTCGTCGGCTTCCCGAACCCCGGCACCGACCCGTGGGTCGCCGTCAACCAGGGGTACGAGATCCAGATCGACGCGACCGACGCCGCCGACCGCACCACGGGCGCCATCTACACGTTCAAGTCCGCGGACATCGCGGCCCGCGACGCGGCGCTCAACCCGGCCGGCGAATGGAACACCTACGAGCTGCTGGTCGAGGGCCAGCGGATCCGGGTGTACCTCAACGGCACCCAGATCAACGACTTCACCAACGCCGACCCGAACCGCAACCTCGACGGGTACATCGGCATCCAGAACCACGGCACCGGCGACACCGCCTCGTTCCGCAACGTGCGGATCAAGGACCTGGGCACCAACCCGCAGCCGACCGACGTGACCGTGCAGGCGGAGTCGTTCACCTCCGTCAACGGCGCGCAGGCCTTCACCAAGGCGGGCGCCAACAACGGCCAGACCCTCGGTTACATCGACCCGGGCGACTGGGCCGGCTACAACAACGTCAATGTCGGCGGCGCCACGTCCTTCCGGGCGCGGGTCGTGTCCGGCGGCGCGGGCGGCCAGATCCAGATCCGCAACGGTTCCCAGACCGGCACGATCCTCGGCACCGTCAACGTGCCGAACACCGGCAGCTGGGACACCTACGCCAACGTGACGACCACGCTGTCCGGCGTCCCGTCGGGCAACGCGAACATCTTCCTCACGTTCACCGGCACCGGCACCGGCCTGTTCGACGTCGACGACATCACGTTCGTGAAGACCTCGACACCGCCGACCGGGGTGGGCCCGATCAAGGGTCTCGCCGGCAAGTGCCTCGACGTCCGCTCCAGCGGCACCGCCGACGGCACCCAGATCCAGATCTACACCTGCAACAACTCGAGTGCGCAGACCTGGACCCGCAACGGCCAGACCCTGCGGGCGCTCGGCAAGTGCCTGGACATCTCCGGTGGCGGCAGCGCCGACGGTACGAAGATCCAGCTGTGGACGTGCAACGGCTCCGGTGCGCAGAACTGGGCGCCGAACGCCGACGGCACGCTGCGCAACCCGCAGTCGGGCAAGTGCCTCGACGTGTCCGGCAACAACTCCGCGGACAGCACCGTCGTGCACCTGTGGACCTGCGTCGCCGGCCCGCCCGCGAACCAGAAGTGGATCCTTCCGTAACGGACCGCCGCTGATGAGGGCCCCGGGGCAGTCCCCGGGGCCCTCGTCGTGTGCGTGTTTCGACCACTTGGGGACCTTTGTCCAAGGCCCCTGGGTACCTGGCTGATCCGACTACTTGAGGCGGCGCAGCAGGTCGATGACGTCGGCGTCGTACTCGCGCCACTCACGGTCGGGCTTGAAGCCGAGCTCCGCGTTGACCTTCAGCAGCGGCTCGTTCTCCGTCGCGTTCCACGTCTGCACGTCCAGCAGGTGCGGCTCGGCGGCGCGCAGCTCGAACAGCATCCTGGCCTTGATCGCCCGGCTGATGCCGTAGCCGCGGTGTGTGGGCACCTCGATGGTGTCGTACTGGTCGGCGCGGGTCGGCCGCTGCGCGGGCACCACGACCTCGGTGAGGCCGGCGATCGTGTCCGTCGCCTCGTGCACCGCGAGCACGATGTAGGGCTTCAGGCCGCGCGCGTGCAGCGTCCCCAGGCTGGCCCGCAGCCGCTCCGCGTCATAGGAGCTCGGGCGCAGCGCCAGGTCCTCCACGACCGCGGCCCGGGCCGCCTCCTTCGCCGCCGCGTAGCCCGCGTAGTGCTGCTCCGGCGGGCCGCCCGGGTAGTACTCGACCCGGTAGCCCGCGCCGATGCCGGCGGCCATCTCGCCCAGCCGCAGCCAGTCGACGCCGCCGAGGTCCAGCAGGTTGCGCTGCTCGATGAACGCGCAGTCGAAGCCGAACGACTCGAAGAACTTGATGCTCGGGGTGCCGCCGATCACCTCGACGCCGACGGACTCGAAGCCCTCCTCGGCGGCGCGGCGGGCGACCGCCGCGAGCAGGGCGGTGCCGACGTGACCGCGGCGCGCCGCCGGGCGCACCGACAGCTCCAGCACCCCGATCTCCTCCAGCGCGAGCAGGCTCGCGTGTCCGAGCACCTCACCGGAGGAGTCCACGGCCAGCCACGATGTGCGTCGCTCGCCGGGCATCGTCACCGCGAGGTATTCCCGGAACTTGACGTCACGCCACGGTGGGTCCTCCGGCATGTCGAACGCCACGATCTCGTTCAGCGCCCGCAGCACCGCCTCGAGCTCGGCCGCGGACGCGGTCCCTGGGTCCCACTCGCGCACCATCACGGAGTCAAGCTTGCCTACCTTTGTGGCTCAGCGGAAGTACCGCGCCGCAGAGCGTGGCCTTCATCTACCCCGTACGGTCGCGCCGGCCGTAGTCATTCGTGGCGTTGAACACCGATGTGCGGTACTCCTCCGGGATGTTGTACGCGTGGATGGCGGCGTTCCAGCCCTCCACCGTGGAGAGGTCACGGCCACCGGAGCACAGGTAGACGGCGGCGGTCAGGGACGCGTCGTCGATGTCGTTGACGTCGGTCACCCCGTCGGCGTCGGCGTCCACGCCGAACTGCTTCCAGGTGCTCGGCAGGAACTGCATCGGCCCGACCGCGCGGTCCCAGGTCTTGTCGGTGTCGATCTGGCCGCCGTCGGTGTCCGCGATCGCCTGCCGGTTGCTCTGCCCGTCCAGCGGCGGGCCGATGATCGGCGGCACCGACTTGCCGTCCTCCTGCACGAGCGAGCCGTTGGTCCTGCCGTGGTCCGACTCGATCTTCGCGATGCCGGCGAGCGTGGTCCAGGTCAGCTTGCATCCGGGTGTGGTGCGCGCCGTGATCAGCTCCGCGTAGCCATACGCCTGCATGGCCACCGGCGGGATGTTCAGCTTCACCGCGCGCGGACCGGCCCACGCGGCCAGGACGTCGGAGGGGCGCTCCTTGGTGCCGGGCGGCGGGGCGAACGTCGTGGGCGGCTGCTGCGGCACGGGTGCCTCGCCGGTCTCGATCGCGCCGGGCGTCGCCGACGGTGGCGGCGGGGCGGAGCTGCCGGCCCGCGGCTCGGACACCGCCGGGACCAGGAACCGGCCTGAGGCGAACGCGGCACCGAGGACCAGCGCGAGGGCGAGTCCGGCGGCGACCGCGCGGCCGGAGGGCCGGCGCAGCCAGACCCGCAGGCCCTCGAAGCGCGGCGGCCGGGTCTGCAGGACGTCCACCACGGCGGCGCCGTCGGCGGGATCCTTGGCCGCGTGCTTCGGCACGTGCCGCTGCATAGGCACCTTCGGTGACGTCGATTTGACCAGATCCACCGCTTTTCTACCGTGATTCGATGGTGAGTCCGCCTCATCAGGCGTGGGTGAACGAATCGCGGTCACCGAGAGTGTGTCCACTGTGGTGGGTCGCTGCTCGCTGGGCTCGGGACCGTGCTTCTGTGCCACACCGTCGAGTATTCCGAATTCCCGCTCGCGTGTCACCGTCGCCTAACCTGTGGGGATGCCTCGTTACGAGTACCGGTGCAGGGCCTGCGGCGACACGTTCGAAGTCCAGCGCCCGATGAGTGAAGCCAACGCGAACGCCGCGTGTCCGTCGGGCCACGACGACACGGTGAAGCTGCTGTCGACCGTCGCGGTGGGCGGTGTCAACGCCGCGGGTGCCCCGCAGCGTCCTTCTGGTGGCGGATGTTGCGGCGGCTCGTGCGGTTGTTGATGCCATTGTTACGGGTCGGTTTCGTCATAGTCGCCGTACGGCTTTGATGTTGTGGCCTTGCGTGCCACAACTCTGTCGGTCACGTTCTCGTTACGTCACGCGAAACCCACTCGAGCTTTACCCCCGTATGCTTGCTGACCTGCTTGGACGGTCGCAGACCGGCATCTGTTCGACCTTGAGGCCGACCGGTGGGGACCGTTTCTACGATGCGCGTGACCCATGGGTGGGGAAATATGGGTCACGCCTGAAAAGGGAGGCGGAGGTTTCACGTGTCGGCGCGGACGCATCTGCCCAGCGGGCTGGTGACATTCCTGTTCACCGACATCGAGGGCTCGACTCGACTGGCCCAGATGCTCGGGACGGGGTATCGGCCGGTGCTCCAGGAGCACCGGCAGGTGATCCGCCGCGCACTGTCCAAAGCGGAAGGTGTCGAACTCTTCACCGAGGGTGACTCTCTTTTCGTCGCGTTCGCGGACGCCGGCGCCGCGCTCACCGCGTGCGTCGAGGCGCAGCGCGAGCTCGCCGCCCACGACTGGCCGACCGCGGCCGACGGCACCGACGGCCGGCCGAAGGTCCGCATGGGCCTGCACACCGGCTTCGCCGAGCCCTACGGCGGCGAGTACACCTCGCCCGAGGTGCACCGCGCGGCCCGCGTCGCCGCCGCCGCCCACGGCGGCCAGGTGCTGTGCTCCGCGGCCACCGCCGCCCGCGTCGGTGACCTCAGCGACAGCGGCGGCCCCGGCGGCGAGGCGTTCCTGCTCGACCTGGGCCTGCACCGGCTGCGCGGCTTCGACGGCTGCGAGCGGATCTTCCAGCTGGTCGCGCCCGGCCTAGACCGCCAGTTCCCCCGGCCGCGCACCATCGACGCGCCCGCCCACAACCTGCCGGTGCAGACCACCCGGTTCATCGGCCGGGCCACCGAGCGCGCCGCCGTGCGCGACCTCATCGGCACACACCGCATCGTCACCGTCGTCGGCGCCGGCGGCGCGGGGAAGACCCGCCTCGCCGTCGAGGCCGCCGGTGAGCTGGTCGAGCGGTTCCGCGACGGGGTCTGGTTCGCCGACCTCAGCGCCGTGGCCACCAGTGACCTCGTCGACGTCGCCGTGGCCGCCGCGGTCGGGCTGCGCCCCGAGCCGGGCCGGCCCGTCATCCAGACCCTCGCCGACCACGCCCGCGACCGGCGGATGCTGATCCTGCTCGACACCTCCGACGCGCAGCTGCCCGCGGCCCGGCGGCTCGTGTCGAGGCTGCTGTCCGCCGGGCCGGCGATCACCGTCCTGGCGACCAGCCGCGAGCCGCTCGGCCTGCCCGGCGAGGTCGTCTGGCGGATCCCGCCGCTGTCGGTCGAGGCGGCCAGCGGCGGAGGCTTCAGCGACGCCGTCGCCCTGCTCGTCGACCGGGCCTCCGCCGCCCGGGGCGGGCGGCCCGTCGAGCCCGGCGACATCGCCCAGCTCACCCGCGTCGCCGAGGCCCTGGAAGGGCTGCCGCTCGCCCTGGAGCTCGCCGCGGCCCGGCTGCGGCTGCTGTCCGCCGCGCAGCTGGCGGCCCGCATCGACGACGTGCTCGGCACGCTGGACGCCGGGCGCAGCGTGGCCGCCGACGCCGACGCGCCGAGCAACCGGCACCGCACCATGCAGGCCGCGGTCGACTGGTCCTACCGGACGCTCGACGACCGCGCCGCCCGGCTGCTGCGCCGGCTGTCGGTCTTCGCCAGCCCCGTCGACCTGCCCGCGATCGAATGGCTGCACGACGGCGACCCCCTCGACCCCCTGGCCACCCTCGTCGACAAGTCGCTGCTGCAGGCCGAGGCCGGTGCGACGAACGCCACCTACCGGATGCTCGACCCGATCCGCGCGTACGCCGCCCGGCTGCTCGTCGAGGCCGGCGAGGAGGAGCAGGCCCGGGAGCGGCACGTCGCCTGGTGCCTGCAGGCCGCCCACGACGCCTACCTCGACGCCGACGGGCGGCCCGTCACCCTGTCGCTGTACACGCTCGACCCGCTCGCCGACGAGCTGCGGGCCGCCCTGCACTGGACCGTCACCCGTGGCAGCGCCCGCCAGGGCCTCGCCGTCGCCGGGGCGCTGGACCAGTGGTGGCGGGAGCGCGGCCTCGTCCGGGAGGGACGCATGTGGCTGTTCCGCCTGTACGAGCGGATCAGCGCGACCGGAGAGCCCGTCCCCGACGCGGAGCTGGCCGCCGCCTATCACCTGCACTCCCTGCACGCCGGAGCCGACGGGGAGACCGTCGAGGAGCTGCGCTTCTCCCAGCGGGCCGAGGCGGCCGCCCGGCGGGCCGGCGACCCCGGGCTCATCGCGCGGGTCCTCGCCGGGCGGGGCGCGCCGCTGCTGGACCTGGGCCGCTTCGACGAGGCCGAACGCTCCTGCCGGGAGGTCATCGCCCTCGCCGACGAGCAGGGCGTCGCCGGGGAGACCCTCTTCGCCGTCTACGCGCTCGCCCAGCTGCTCTGGCGCCGGGGCGCGCTCGACGAGGCGGCCGACCTGCTGGCATCGGCTCGTACCCTGGAGAACTCGCGACCGATGGAGCGCGGCCGGCGCACGGTCGACATGCTCCTCGGGCTCGTCGCGCTGTCCCGCGGCGACCTGGTCGCGGCGCACGACCACCTGATCGTCGCGCTGCGGTCGCGCATGAGCTTCGGCTTCCACCTGCGGGTCTGCGAGACGCTGATGGCGATCGCGGTGCGCTGCCGCATGGCCGGGGAGACCGGCACCGCGGCCCGGCTGTTCGGCGCCGCGCAGGCGGCCAGAGTCCGGTTGCGCTGCTCCGCCGGGGGTTTCGGCACGTACTGGACGGAGCAGCAGGCGGCGCTACGCGCCTCGATGGGCGACGCGGACTTCGACGACGCCTACGTCGCCGGCGCCGCGCTGGGCCTGGAGGAGTCCGTGGCCCTCGCGCTGACGATCGAGCACCCCGACCTGGTGGCCGGCTCGATCCGCTTCTCCGCCGCCGAATAGGCATTCGCAGATGGAATGGCAGGTCCGGCGGGGGGTTGCCCCACTGACCTGCCATCCCACCTCAGGGAGGGCTCACCGACGTGATCGGTGTGCTACCTCTTCTGACGCATCGGATCCTTCTGCGGTTGCCTAGAGAATCGTCCAGGTGTCGCCGCTGTTGAGCAGGGCGCCGAGCTCCTCCTCGGGGGTGCCCTTCACCTTGGCCTTCGCTGCGGTGAGCTGGTCGCGGACCAGGTCGTCGTAGGCCGGCCGCTCGACGGAGCGGAACACCCCGATCGGCGTGTTGCGCAGGTCGAGGCCCGGCAGCCGGGACAGCGCGAACGCGTACGCCGGCTCGGCGACCGACTGGTCGTGCACGACGATCTCGCCCGGCGCCGCCGACGCGGTCGGCACCACCGACAGGCCGAAGCCGCCGGGCGGGTGCGTCACCGCCCACTCGCCGTCCTTGCCGAACGTGATCGGCTGCCCGTGCTCGAGGCGGATCGTGAAGTCGTCCCTGGTGGACGGGTCCTTCAGGACCTCGAACGCGTTGTCGTTGAAGATGTTGCAGTTCTGGTAGATCTCCACGAACGCCGACCCGCGGTGCTCGGCCGCGGCCCGCAGCACCGACTGCAGGTGCTTGCGGTCCGAGTCGATGGTGCGGGCGACGAAGCTCGCCTCCGCGCCCAGCGCCAGGGAGATCGGGTTGAACGGCGAGTCCGCCGAACCCGCCGGCGTCGACTTGGTGACCTTGCCGATCTCGGACGTCGGCGAGTACTGCCCCTTGGTCAGGCCGTAGATCCGGTTGTTGAACAGCAGGATCTTCAGGTTGACGTTGCGGCGCAGCGCGTGGATCAGGTGGTTGCCGCCGATCGACAGCGCGTCACCGTC
Source organism: Dactylosporangium sp. NPDC005555 (assembly GCF_040605635.1). Classification (NCBI taxonomy): domain Bacteria; kingdom Bacillati; phylum Actinomycetota; class Actinomycetes; order Micromonosporales; family Micromonosporaceae; genus Dactylosporangium; species Dactylosporangium sp. NPDC005555. The sequence continues at coordinate 48,382 of NZ_JBEXDG010000016.1, read as the reverse complement.
GCCGGTCACCACCCACACCGACAGGTCAGGGCGGGACACCGACAGGCCGCTCGCGATCGCCGGTGCGCGGCCGTGGATCGAGTGCATGCCGTAGGTGTTCATGTAGTACGGGAAGCGCGACGAGCAGCCGATGCCGGAGACGAACACGATCCGCTCGCGCGGGATGTTGAGCTCGGGCATGAACGACTGGACCGCGGCCAGGATCGCGTAGTCCCCGCAGCCGGGGCACCAGCGCACCTCCTGGTCGGACTTGAAGTCCTTCGTCGTCAGCTTGAGCGCCTCAGGCATTCTTGACCACTTCCTCCAGCACCGACTCCAGCTCCGCGGCGGTGAAGGGCAGGCCGCGGACCTGGTTGTACGCGATCGCGTCGATCAGGAACTTCGAGCGGATGACCCCGGCCAGCTGGCCGAGGTTCATCTCGGGGATGACGACCTTGTCGTAGGCGGCGAGGACCGCGCCGAGGTTCTTCGGCATCGGCGACAGGTGCCGCAGGTGCGCCTGCGCGATCGGCAGGCCCCGCTGGCGCAGCGCCCGGGCGGCGGCGCCGATCGGGCCGAAGGTGGAGCCCCAGCCGAGCACCAGCACGCGGGCGGCGCCGTCCGGGTCCTCGACCTCGACGTCGGGCACCTCGATGCCCTCGATCCGCGCCGCGCGGGTGCGGACCATGAAGTCGTGGTTGGCCGGGTCGTAGGAGATGTCACCGGTCTTGTCGGCCTTCTCCAGGCCGCCGATGCGGTGCTCCAGGCCGGGCGTGCCGGGCACCGCCCACGGGCGGGCCAGGGTCACCGGGTCGCGCAGATACGGCAGGAACGTCGTGCCGTCCTCGCCGTTGGGCTCGGTCGCGAACTCGGTGCGCAGGTCCGGCAGCTCCGATACCTCGGGCAGCCGCCACGGCTCGGAGCCGTTGGCGATGTACCCGTCGGAGAGCAGGATGACCGGGGTGCGGTAGGTCAGCGCGATCCTGGCGGCCTCGATCGCGGCGTCGAAACAGTCGGCGGGGGAGCGCGGCGCGACGACCGCGACCGGCGCCTCGCCGTGCCGGCCGAACAGCGCCATGTTGAGGTCGGCCTGCTCGGTCTTCGTCGGCAGGCCCGTGGACGGACCGGCCCGCTGCACGTCGATGATGAGCAGCGGCAGCTCCAGCGCGACGGCGAGGGAGATGGTCTCGCCCTTCAGCGCGACACCCGGGCCCGACGTGGTCGTCACGCCCAGCGAGCCGCCGTAGGAGGCGCCGAGGGCCACGCCGATCGCGGCGATCTCATCCTCGGCCTGGACCGTGGTCACGCCGAACTTCTTGTGCTTGCTCAGCTCGTGCAGGATGTCCGACGCCGGGGTGATCGGGTAGGCGCCGAGAAAGACCGGCAGGTCCGCTCGCACCCCGGCGGCGACGACACCGAGCGCGAGCGCGGCGTTGCCGGTGATGTTGCGGTAGTTGCCGGCGGTCATCTTCGCCGGCTTCACCTCATACCGGACCGCGAACGTCTCGGTCGTCTCGCCGAAGTTCCACCCGGCGGTGAAGGCGGCGATGTTGGCGGCGACGAGCTCCGGCCGGGCGGCGAACTTGCGCTCCAGGAACCGCAGCGTCGACTCGTGCGGCCGCGAGTACATCCACGACAGCAGGCCGAGCGCGAACATGTTCTTGGCCCGCTCGGCGTCCTTCTTCGACACGCCGTGCGATTCCAGGGCCTTCACCGTCATCGACGTGAGCCCGACCGGCGCGACGGCCCAGCCCTCGAGGGAGCCGTCCTCGAGCGGGTTGGCGGCGTAGCCGACCTTCGCGAGGTTGCGCTTCGTGAACTCGTCGGTGTTGACGATGATCGAGGCGCCCTTGGGCAGGTCGCCGAGGTTGGCCTTGAGCGCCGCGGGGTTCATCGCCACCAGGACGTTGGGCGCGTCACCCGGCGTCAGGATGTCGAAGTCGGCGAAATGGACCTGGAAACTCGACACGCCCGGTAGGGTGCCGGCGGGCGCGCGGATCTCCGCGGGGAAGTTGGGCAAGGTCGAGATGTCGTTGCCGAGCTGCGCGGTTTCCGACGTGAAGCGGTCACCGGTGAGCTGCATGCCGTCGCCGGAGTCGCCAGCGAACCTGATGACCACTCGATCCAGCTGGCGGACCTGCTTGGTCACGTGAGCTGACCTCCTGTTAAGCCGGCGGAGCGGGGATGCGGTGGTGCGACGACATCGTCGAGCCGGCCGATCCTTCCTGACACTCAGAGGGTACGTCGAAGGTCCGCGCCCGCCGTGGGCGCAGTTGCTTATGTAGGTCGGATCCCAGATTTGTGCGGCTGGCGCCGAATCGTGCAAACTCCACTATTCTGCGCTTATTCCTCGGGCTCCCGGAAGCCGGACCCGGCCACAGGGCCGCTGGGCAGCCTCGGCAACGTCAGCGACCTGGGGATCGGGGAGCGCTGCGGCAGCGGCGGTAGATCTTCGTCACTCCCGCGCTGCGCCGGCACCGTCACCAGCGACTCGTCGGCGCTCGCGGCGGCTTCCTGCTGCGCCTCGGACTCGTCGCGCAGGCGGCGGCGCAGGGAGAACACGACCAGGAAACCGACCAGCGCGACGAGTCCGATGATCCCGCCCACGAACGGCAGGCTGGACAGCTGCTCGCTGGTCAGGATGCCGCCGGAGGAGCGCGGCCTGGCCGGGTCGGTGGTGGTGCGGACCGCCACGGCCGCCGGCGACGCCGGAGCCTCGGTGGGCAGCGGCGACTCGCCCGCCAGGGGCGGCCCGCTGATCCTGTAGTCGGCGCGGGTCTCGATCGCGTCCCGGCCGATCGGGGCCAGGTAGCCGTGGACGGCGCCGGTGAGCGGCACCTCGGCGCGGGCGGAGGCGCTGATCGACAGCACGAAGCTCGCCGAGACGTCCTTGCCCGCGGCGACGTCGCCCAGCTCACACCGGTCCCGCTCCGGCGAGATCTTCTTCTTCGTCTTGCAGGCGCTCGACAGCGACACCAGGTCGACGCCCGGCGGGGTGACCACCTCGACCGCGGCGGCGGCCTTCGCCGAGCCGGTGTTGCGGAGTCTGACCTGCAGCGTCGCGTTCTCCGCGTGCGGCGAGGCCTGCGCCGGGAGCGTCAGGTGGTCGGTTGTCAACTCGATGCCGGGCACCGGAGGCTTGGTGCTGAAGGTGACTGAGAAATTTCGCACTTTCTGCGGGAAGTTCTCCATCACCGCGGTGACGTTGCCGGCGCCGGTCAGCCGCCACGCGTCCGGCGCGACGTCGACGTTGACCACGACGTGGCCGATCTTGCCCGGATCGAGCGGGCAGGAGAAGCTCAGCGTGCCGTTGCTGGTCGTGCAGCCGTCGGTGCCGTAGCCGCCGGTCGGGCGGGTGCCGCTGGGGAACGTGTAGAAGCCGGTGATGGTCTCCGCGATCTCGCCGAGGTTCTGCACCGAGACGACCAGCTTGGACGAGCCGTCACCCTGCCAGTAGCCGTCGCCGAGGACGACGTCGCTGACGGTCATGCCGAACTTGCGGACCTTCGGCGCCGGCGGCGGTGCCTCGGTCGTCGGCGGCGGCGGCGCCTGGGTCGTGGGCTCCACGGTCGGCGGCGGCGGGTCGGTGGTGACCGGAGGGTCCGTCGGCGCGGTGGTCGACTGCTCCGGATCCGGCTCCGCGTACGCGGCCGGGGAGAGCGTGAACAGCAGCGAGCAGACGGCGCTCAGGGCGACGAAGGCAGCACGAAGCCGGGCGCGGCGGCGCGCGGGTGCTTCCATGGAGGTGTCCTCGTATCTCGGCGGAGGTCCGCTTGCTTGCTGTTGGACAAGGAAGCCCATTATCTAGACAAGTTCCGGTTTTCGGCATCTCGGAGTTCGTAACTATGCGGGTACGGTGCGTGTTGTGAGTGGCTATCTGGGTGGTTATGCGACGCTCGGCCTCCTGCTTCTGGTCGGTGCGGGCGTTTTCGTCGCGGCCTTTACGGCTGCTCGGCTGCTAGGGCCGCGCCGATCGGCTGACAGCGGGGCGACCGCAGCGAAGTTCGACACGTACGAATGCGGGCTTGACCCGGTGGGCGGCGACTGGGCGCAGGCGCAGATCCGCTACTACGTGTACGCATTCCTGTACGCGCTGTTCGCGGTGGAGAGTGTGTTCCTGTTCCCGTGGGCCGTGATCTTCGACCGGCCCGAGTTCGGGGCGGCCGCCGTCATCGAGATGGCGATCTTCGTGGCGGTCCTGGCGCTCGGCATCCTGTACGCGTGGCGCAAGCGCATCCTGCGCTGGACCTGATCGCTCAGGCGAGGCCGCGGCGGGCCACCGACGGCTGGCGGTCGCCTCTGATCGCCGCGACCGTGTCCAGGACCCGGCGGGTCGCCCGCACCTGGTGCGCCCGGAAGACCCGGGCGCCCAGCCACGCCGACACCGCCGTCGCCGCCAGGGTGCCCTCCAGGCGCTCGCCGACCGGCAGGTCGAGGGTCTCGCCGATGAAGTCCTTGTTCGACAGCGCCACGAGCACCGGCCAGCCGGTCGCCGTCATCTCGTCGAGCCGGTTGGTGATGGCGAGCGAGTGCCGGGTGTTCTTCCCGAAGTCGTGCGCCGGATCGATGAGGATGCCGTCCCTGCGCACGCCCAGCGCGACCGCCCGCTCGGCGAGGGCCGTCACCGTGCGTACGACATCCTCGACGGGATCGGAGAATGCCGCCCGGTGCGGCCGGGTCCTCGGGGTCAGCCCGCCCGCGTGCGAGCACACCAGGCCGGCGCCCGTCTCCGCGGCGACCTCCGCCAGCCGCGGGTCCGCGCCCGCCCACGTGTCGTTGATCAGATCCGCGCCGGCGGCGATGACCTCCCGGGCCACCTCCGCCCGCCACGTGTCGATGGAGATGACCACGTCGGGGAAGCGCTCCCGGACCTTCGCGACCGTCGGCAGCGTGCGGCGCAGCTCCTCCGCGGCGTCCACGGTGCTGCCCGGGCCGGCCTTCACCCCGCCGATGTCGATGATGTCCGCGCCCTCGCCGACCGCCACCTCCACCGCCCGCAGCGCGGCGTCCTCGGCGAAGGTCGCACCCTTGTCGAAGAACGAGTCCGGGGTCCGGTTCACGATCGCCATCACCGCATAGTCACCGTCGGTGAACTGCCGGCCGCCCAGCCGAAACATCATGGATCCTCCGTCTTTCCTTCTGATGGGTGTGCCGGGGTCGCCCGCGCCAAGTCAGCGTGCCACGATTCCCCCTATGGCTGAGTTCCTCCTGGTGTTGATCGCCGCCGTGGTCGTCGGGGCCATCGGGTTCGGCGTGTCCTTGTTGATCACCGGCGACGACCCGGGGATCGAAGGTCACGAGCCCGACGGGCGTGCCGTGCCCCTGCCGTCCTCCCGGCCCCTGGTGGAGGGCGACGTCGGACACGTCCGCTTCGACACCGCCCTGCGTGGATACCGGATGGCGCAGGTCGACTCCGCGCTGCGCCGCGCCGGCTACGACATCGGCTACAAGGAGGAGCTGATCCAGGTCCTCGAGGCCGAGGTCAGGGCCCTGCGCGACGGGCGCACGGAGGACGCCGACGCGCTCCGCGACGCCCGCGAGGCCGCGGTCACCGGCGCCGGTGGCACCAACGTCCCGGCCGCCCCCGCCGCCGAACCCGATCCCGCCGCCGAGCCTGTCGTCGACCTCTCCAAGCCCGCGGACTCCGCCTCGGACGACACCGCGCACAGCTGGGGCGATCCTTCCCCGGTGGTGAAGTGACCGATCCGGCGTTCGGCGACGCGGTCGCCCAGCCCGGCACCGGCGAGGTGACCGCGACGGTGATCGTCCGGGCACCCGTCGAGCGGGTCTTCGCCGCCCTCGTCGACTGGCCCCGCCAGAGCGACTGGATCCCGTTCACCAAGGTGCGGGTACTGACCGGAGACGGCGGGGAGGGCAGCACGATCGAGGCGGTCACCCGGGTCGGCCCGGCCGCGCTGCGCGACCTCATGCGCGTGGTGAAGGTCGACCCGCCGTTCGAGGTCCGCGTCGTGCACCACGGCAAGGTGCTCCGCGGCCCGGGGGTGCTGCGCTGCACGCCGCTGGGCGCCGCCCGCACCCAGGTCGTCTGGCACGAATGGTTCCACCTGCCGGCCGGGGTCGCGGGGAAGGCCGCCTGGCCGGTCCTGTGGCCCGGCTCCAAGGTCAGCCTCACCGGTGCCCTGCGCCGCTTCGCCCGCCTCGTCGAGGCGGGGAAACTGTCGTAGGCGGGCGGTAGATTCCCTGGCGTGGTTGATGTGGTGATCGGTGACGACGGGCTCGCCAGGTGTCCGTGGGGTGGCTCCACGCCCGACTATGCGGTCTATCACGACACGGAGTGGGGCCGGCCCGTCCGCGACGACGACGGCCTCTATGAGCGGCTCACCCTCGAGGCGTTCCAGTCGGGCCTGTCGTGGATCACGATCCTGCGCAAGCGCCCCTCGTTCCGCGCCGCGTTCGCCGGGTTCGACATCGCCACGGTCGCCGAGTTCGGCGAGGCCGACGTCGAGCGGCTCCTCACCGACACCGGCATCGTGCGCAACCGGGCGAAGATCGAGGCCGCGGTCGCCAACGCCCGCGCCGCCGCCGACCTCCCCGGCGGCCTCGCCAAACTGCTGTGGTCCTTCGCACCCGAGCCCAGGCCCACCCGCCCGGCCACCTCCGCCGACGTCCCGGCGACCACCGAGGAGTCCAAAGCCCTGGCCAAGGCCCTGAAGCGGCACGGCTTCCGGTTCGTCGGCCCGACCACCGCCTATGCCCTCATGCAGGCCACCGGCATGGTCGACGATCATCTCGCCTCTTGTTTTGTGCAGCTCGACCGGCCATGATCCGGACTGACGACCGCACGGCGAGTGACTGGAGCGTGAGCTGATGACCGCCGAGTATGCCGCCGACTACGGCGGTCCACTCGACCTGGTCGAATACGACCAGGGCTGGCCGGCGAAGTTCGCCTATTACCGCGACGAGCTGGCCGACGCCCTCGGCCCTGTGGCGCTGCGCATCGAGCACATCGGCTCCACGGCGGTGCCCGGCCTCGCCGCGAAGAACGTCATCGACATCCTCGTCGTCGTCGCCGACGAACACGACCGCGACGGCTACCGGCCCGCGGTCGAGTCGACCGGGATGGCCCTGGCCCACCGAGACCCGGCCGCCTCCTGGTCGTTCTACCGTCCCGCCGCCCCACCCCGCACCAGGCACGTCCACGTCACGTCGCGCGGTTCCTCCCACGAGCGGGTCCAGCTGCTCTTCGTGGACTTCCTGCGCAACCACGACCTCGCCGCCGATGCTTACGCCCAGGTGAAGCGCCGCCTCGCCATCCGCTTCGCCGACGACCGGGAGCGCTACACCCGCGCCAAGACCGAGTTCATCTTCGACATGCTCGACCGCGCCGAGCAGTGGGCAGACCAGACCGGCTGGACCGTCGAAGAACGATGAGCCGCGCGCGGCAGCCGGTCCCCGCCCGCGCGTGGCAGTTTCATAACGCCCGGGCACGGCATCGACGCGCGGTTTGCCCGGGGTCGGTCCTGGAGGCCACTACCTCCAGTCACCGGCCGGGTCGCAGCGGCCGTGATCCGGTCAGATCATGGCGACGGGCGAGGGCGGGTCCAGGGGAGCGGCGGCGGGTGGTGGAATGGGGGTATGGCGAAATGGGCGGTGGTCGTTTCCGGGGAGCGGTATTCGCAGGAGCGGCTCTACGCATCGCCGTTCGTGCCGGGGGCCACGTTGCCGGCGGGGGATGAGGCGTTGCTGGTGGCGGCGGTCGAGCCGCCGGTGGTGTTCGGGGTGGGGCGGGCCGATGCCGAGGGGCGCGTGCGGTACACCGTCGACCTGATCGCAGCGCCGTTGCCGTTCGGGGCGGGGCTCGATCCGGGGGCGCATCCGCTGGACGAGGCGGCGTTCGGGAAGGTGGCGAGCGCGGCCGCCGGCGCGTCCAAGGGGGGGAAGCGCACCTGGCTGGTGAGCGTCGACCTGCCGATCGAGGCCGCGTCGCCCGGCGAGGCGGTGCGGGAGTTCTGGACGTATGTGCGCGACCTCGGCCCGGCTGAGCTGCCCGCGTTCGTGTGGCCGGTCGGGGACGAGCTCGCGATGCAGGCGTTCGTGCTCGGGGCCGAGGCCAACCAGGACCCGGAAGAGGAGTAGCTACAGCAGCCCGGGCAGCGTGGTGGAGTAGCCGAGGATCTGCTGCGGGTCGGCGTCCAGGACGTCCTTGAGCAGGGTGGCGTAGACGGACCGGAAGTCGACGACGAAGCGCAGGTCGCCGTTGTCGAGGTCGGACAGGCTCGGCTGCTCGCCGAAGAGGCCGCCGCGCACGGGGCTGCCGAGCAGGAACATGTTCGACGCGGTGCCGTGGTCGGTGCCCTCGGAGCCGTTCGCGGCGACCCGGCGGCCGAACTCGGAGTAGACCGCGACGACGACGCGCCGCCCCGCCTCGGTGCGGGCCATCCGGGTGGCGAAGGCGGTCAGCGCGTCGTCGAGCCGCTGCAGGATCTGCTCCTGCGTGGACCGGCCGGCCGAGGCGTGCAGGTCGAAGCCGCCCAGCGACACGGAGAAGACGCGGGTCGCGACGTTCGCCTCGACGCAGCGGGCGACCAGGTCGAGCTGCGCCCGCAGGTCCGAACGGCCGCCGGTCCCGGTGCCGGCCGGCTCGGGCTCGTCGGCGTCCTCAGCGGCGTCCACGCTGTCGATGAGGGTGTCGACGCTGACCAGGTCGGCGAACGCCCGCGCCGCCCGGGCCTGCAGCGGCGGCTCACCGGCCGCGACAGCACCGAGTTTCCGCAGCGTCGCCGTCTGTACGCCGTTCGGCAGCGCGAGACCGGTCACCGGCACGGCGGCACCCGCGCTCGTCGCGCCCGCCAGTACCGGCGGAAGCACGGGCTCGAACGAGACGGCGTGCCGGGGGTCGCCGCCGAACGTGTCGAGCCAGCGGCCGAGCCAGCCGGTGTTGCCGGGGCGGTCGGGCTGCGCGGTCTGCCAGATGTCCATCGAGCGGAAGTGGCTGTGGTCGGGTTTCGGGTAGCCGACGCCGCGGATGACGGCGAGCTGCTTCGTGTCGTACAGCTTCTTCAGGCCGGCGAAGGCGGGGTTCAGGCCGCTGCGGTCGTCGAGTCCGAGGACCTCCTCGCCGGAGTAGGCGAGGTCGCCGCGCGCGTCGCGGTAGCCCTTCTCGGCGAAGGGGACGACGCTGGCGAGGCCGTCGTTGCCGCCGTACAGGGTGACCAGGACGAGCGTCTTCGCGTCGCCGGGCCGGTCGTCCCAGGTCGCGGTGTCGAAGACGTCGCGCAGCGTCCACGCGCCGCCCGCGGCGAGGCCGGCGGCGCCGACGACACCGCTGGTGATCAGGAACCTACGCCGGGTCAGGGCGTCCATGTGCGCCTCCTTGCAGTCACTGGATCGCGTATTCGGGGCTCGCCAGACCCAGGGCCAGGAGCTTGCGGGGGTCGCCGGCGGCCGGGGTCAGCGCGGCCCGGGTCCGGTCGGTGAACGCGTCGACGACCAGCAGCCGGGCGAGGGCGTCGATCCGGGTGCCCTGCGGCGCCGCGCCGAGCCGGTCCAGGACCGGCTGCGGGGCCTTCCCGGCCAGCAGCTGCGCCATCTTCAGCCGGGCCTGCGCCGCCGACGTGGTGAGCCACGCGGCGCCGGCCGGCCAGCCGCCGACGCTCGGCGGGCGCAGCGGCACCTGGCCGAGCTGGTTGAGCCCGCTCTGCAGCTGTCTGCGCTGCTGCTCCGGCATGTCCCCGGGGCGCAGGCCGAGCTGCCGCAGCGCGCCGGCCAGCCACTCCACGGGCTGCTTGACGAGCTCGGCGTGGCCGTCGGCGAGCAGCAGGACCTTCAGCATCGCGCCCGTCGTGGTCTGCCGTGCCGCCTCGGTCAGCGCGGCGCCCGGGATCTCGTTGTCGCCGCAGTACCGCAGCCACAACCGGCGCGCGATGAACTCGGGGCATTCCGGGCGGCCCAGCAGCAGCGCCGCGAACGAGTCCGCGTCGAAGTCGCCGGTGCTGCCGAGGATCGTCTTGGGCCTGCTGTCGTGGCGTTTCGGGTTGAGGCTCGTCGCGCCGGTCCGCTGGTCCACGACCCAGCCGGTCAGCGCCCGTGCGCCCTCCCGGACGTCCTGCTCCGTGTAGTGCCCGACACCGAGCGTGAACAGCTCCATCAGCTCGCGGGCGAGGTTCTCGTTGGGCGCCTTGACGGTGTTCTTCTGCCCGTCCAGCCAGATGATCAGGGCCGGGTCGCGGAGCATCGCGCGCACCATCGTGCCGAAGTCGCCGAGTGCGGTGCGGGCGAGCGTCTGCTGGTGGCCGAGCATCAGCGTGCCGTACCTGACCTTGTCGGCGGAGGTCGCCCAGTGCCCGTGCCAGAAGAACGTCAGCTTCTCCGGCAGCTGGTGCTCGGCCTGGACCATCCGGTCGAGCCACCAGGAGCCGACGGTGCGGATCTGCGCGGCCCGGTCGGCCCGCTCGTCGACCTCGGGCAGTCGGGGTGCCGGTGTGCGAGCCGCGCCCGCGTCGGCGCCCGACGGCTTGAGCAGGGCGTCGACGGTCGCCGCGGCGCCGGCCCGCTCCGCCGCGTCGACCTCCTCGGCGGTCGGTCCGAAGGTCGCGCGGCGCAGCAGGTGTGCGAGTGCTTTCCGGTCGGCCATGCGGCCCACGGTAGGACCACGGTGTTCGAGCGAGGTAAATCCGCGGTCAGGCTCCGACGAAGTCCGGCTTCTGCTTCTGCACGAAGGCGGCCGTCGATGCCCGGTGGTCCTTGGTCTGCCCGCAGACGGCCTGGGCCTGCGCCTCGACCTCCAGGGTCTCGCTCAGCGTGCCGGACGCGCCGGCGGCGAGCTGGCGCTTGATCTGCCCGTAGGCGACGGTCGGTCCGGCGGCGAGCCGGGTCGCGAGCTCCAGCGCGACCGGCAGCACCTGCTCGTCGTCGTCGACCAGCCGCGTCAGCATCCCGAGCCGGTCGGCGGTCCCGGCGTCGATCGGCTCGGCCAGCAGGAGCAGCTCCGCCGCCTTCGCCTGCCCGACCAGCCGGGGCAGCGTCCACGACACGCCGGTGTCCCCGGCGAGGCCCACGTTGGCGAACGCCATCAGGAACCCGGTCTTCGGACCGCCGACGCGGAAGTCGGCCAGCAGCGCCAGGGACGCGCCGGCGCCGGCGGCCATACCCCGCACGGCGGCGACGACCGGCTTCGGCATGCCCACGATCAGCTCGGCGATCGGGTTGTAGTGCTCCCGGACGGTCGACAGCGGCCCCTCGTCGCCGGACTCCAGCAGCGCGACGTGCTCGCGCAGGTCCTGGCCGACGCAGAACGCGCGGCCGCCGGCGCCGGTGAGGACGACGGCCCGGACCGCGGTGTCGTCCGCCAGCTCCCGCAGCGCGTCGCGCAGCGCGACCTTGGTGGCGACGTCCAGCGCGTTGAGCGCCTCGGGACGGTTGAACGTGACGATGGCGACCGCGCCGTTGCGTTCGACCTCAAGACTCATGGTTCGGCTCCTTACTGGTTGCGCAGACACTGGTCAACGTACCGGTCGGCGGCGGGCCGCAGCCGGCTCGCGTGCCGGTCGAAGAACGCCGCCGCCGCGGTCCCCGGCCAGCGCCGCGGCAGCAACTGCGGCGGCAGCTGCGGGTCGCGGAACAGGAACGCCCGCCAGGCGTGCACGAGCGTGAACCTGGCCGCGTACGCCCGCTCGTCGTCCGCGCCGGGGCCGATCGCCGCCACGAGGGGCGTCAGCCGGGCCACGAACTGCTCGTACGCCTCGCCGATCTCCCGCAGGTCCCAGGCGCGGGACACGAGCCGCTCCCCGCCGGCGACGTGCTCGGCGCTGAACCTGTCATACCTGACAGCGGCCTCGGCCAGCAGCGCGTCGACGCCCTCGCCGGGGCGTGGCGCGATCCAGGTGGAGGCGTCGATCGCGCCGTACCCGAGAAATCCGAGGTTGGCGACGAGCCTCGCCCGCGCGCCTCGGTGCTGCGGCGGGTCGAGCGTGATGAGATCGAAGCGGCCGTCCCAGGCGGCGTCGCCCTTCGGGGTGCGGTAGATGCGGGCTCCCGCCGCGTCGAGCCGCCGTGCCGCCTTCGGGGTGATGCCGTAGCCCGGGCCGGTCGGCAACCGTAAAGGCTGCAGCCAGCCCTGGCGTACCATCCGTGACACCGCGGTCCGGACGGCGGGTGGCGCGATGCCGAGCGGTGCGAGCAGGCGCACGAGGGCCGCTACGGCGGCCCGCCCACCGCGGGGACGGAGATGGTCGCCATAGAGATCAAAGAGGGCGGACCGGGCCTGCATGGCCGCTTATTGTGACAGTTGACCGGCATCCACCGCCAGGAGTTGTCACATGGTTCGCGTCCCAGTTTGGGTCTTGGGGCCATCATCAGGGAAAATCATCTGTTGGCGCGTTCATCACGGGTCGGAAGGCCGGGAGGCAGGTCCCGGTCGACGCCGGTGAGACGACGCGCGGGCATGCGGGGACGGCTGTGCCACCTGGTGTCTGGGACATCAGGGAGCGAAGGGAGACAACATGGCGGCCATGAAGCCGCGGACAGGCGACGGTCCGCTGGAGGTCACCAAGGAGGGCCGGGGCATCGTCATGCGGGTCCCGTTGGAGGGTGGTGGGCGGCTCGTCGTCGAGATGACCAAGGATGAGGCCAACGAGCTCAGCGAGGCGCTGAAGACCGCCACCGGCTGAGGTCTTTTCCGTTCATCCGGCACGACCCCGCGCAACCGAGTGGCCCTGGGCGGTCGCTCCCCGAGGCGTGCGCGGAAACTTCTCATGGAGGCAAGCACTTGCTGGACATTCGGTTCGCCACGGCCCGCAACGCCTCCGGCGCGGTCGCCGTTGTCGTGCCGGCCGGTAAGGACACCACAGACCCCTCGCCGTCGTCGGAGGAGCTCGCGGCGGCACGGCTCGCCGCCGTGCGGTCGGCGCTGGCGAGGTTGAAGCTCGGCCCGGCCGACCTGGACGACATCACGGCGTTCCTGCTGGACGTCGAGCACTCCGGGTCGGCCGGCACCATCCACAAGCTGCCGCGGGCGGGTCACCGCCCGGACAAGCTGCTCTTCGTCGGTGTCGGGGCCGGCGACGAGGCCGGCTGGCGGGCCGCGGGCGCCAAGCTCGCCAGGTCGGCGAGCGGCGAGCCCACCCTCACGCTCCTGCTGCCGCAGGACGTCACCCCGGCGGCCGTCCGGGGGCTCGGCGAGGGGCTGTGGCTGGCGTCGTACCGCTTCCGCCTCGGCGCCGACGAGCCGCCGGAGCTGCGCCGCGTCGTGCTCGCATCACCCCCGGGCGCCGCGGACGCGGATCTGGCGGCCGCGCTCGCCGCCGCGAAGATCGTCGCGGAGTCCACCCGGCTCGCCCGGGACCTCACCAACATGCCCAGCGACGAGAAGACCCCCGCGTGGTTCGCGAAGCGGGTCGAGAAGGCCGCCGCCGGCGTCGCCGGGCTGACGACGACCGTCCGCGACCCGAAGGCGCTCGCCGAGGAGGGGTTCAACGCGATCCTCGCCGTCGGCGGCGGCTCCACCCGCGGGCCGCGCCTCGTCGAGATGTCCTGGCGGCCCCGCGGCGCCAAGCGGCACGTCGTGCTCGTCGGCAAGGGCATCACCTTCGACACCGGCGGCATCTGCGTCAAGCCGCTGTCCGGTATGAAGCTCATGCGCAAGGACATGGCCGGCGCCGCCGCCGTCATCGGCGCGACCCTGGCCGCGGCGGCGCTGCGCCTGCCGCTGCGGATCACCGCACTCGCGCCCCTGGCGGAGAACGCGCTCGGCGCCGACTCCTTCCGCCCCGGCGACGTCGTGCGCCACTACGGCGGCATCACCAGCGAGATCCACAACACCGACGCCGAGGGCCGCCTCGTCCTCGGCGACGCCATGGCCTACGCCGTCCGGCGGCTGCGCCCCGACGCGATCATCGACCTGGCGACCCTGACCGGCGCGCAGGGCGTCGCCCTCGGCAAGCGGACCGCCGCGCTGTACAGCCACAGCGACACCCTCGCGTCGTCGCTGGCGGAGGCCGCCGCGGCCGCGGGCGAGTCGATGTGGCGGATGCCGCTGCACGACGACTACTTCGAGGCCCTCGGCAGCGACGTCGCCGACATCGTCAACTCCACCGACGTCGGCGCCGGGTCGCTGATGGCGGCGCTGTACCTGCGCGAGTTCACCGGCTCGCTGCGGGAGCAGTGGGCGCACCTGGACATGTCGTCGCCGGCGTGGGCGGACTCCGCCGACGGTGAGCTGACCAAGGGCGCCACCGGCTGGGGTGTGCGCACCCTCCTGCGCTGGCTCGAGACCTCCGCCGGCTGACGTCCGGCGGCGGCTCCGGTCGCACCGTGTTCTGTCAACGACCGGCGGGTTTGAGGCCGAGCGGCTTGCCCACCAGGCTCTCGCGGCGGACCGCGAGGCGGTCGGCGATGGCGGCCAGCGCGGCCGCGGCGGGCGCCGACGGCTCCGACAGCACCAGCGGCACCCCGGCGTCGCCGCTCTCACGCAGGCGCGTGTCGAGCGGGATCTGACCCAGCAGCGGCACGGGCGCGCCGACGAGCCGGCTCAGCGACTCCGCGACCTGCGTGCCGCCGCCGCTGCCGAAGACCTCCATGCGCTGGCCGTCGGGCAGCTCCAGCCACGACATGTTCTCCACGACGCCGACGATGCGCTGGTGCGTCTGCAGGGCGATCGAGCCCGCCCGCTCCGCAACCTCCGCCGCGGCGGCCTGCGGGGTCGTCACGACCAGGATCTCCGCCGACGGCAGCAGCTGCGCCAGGGAGATCGCCACGTCGCCGGTGCCCGGCGGCAGGTCCAGCAGGAGCACGTCAAGGTCGCCCCAGTAGACGTCGGCGAGGAACTGCTGCAACGCCCGGTGCAGCATCGGCCCCCGCCACACCACGGCCGTGTTGCCCGGCGTGAACATCCCGATCGAGATGACCTTCACCCCGTGCGCCGACGGCGGCATGATCATCGACTCGACCTGGGTGGGCCGGCCGTCCGCGCCGAGCATCCGCGGCACCGAGTGCCCGTAGATGTCCGCGTCGACGACACCGACCGCCAGCCCCTTCGCGGCGAGCGCCGCGGCCAGGTTGACCGTCACGCTCGACTTGCCCACGCCGCCCTTGCCGCTGGCGACCGCATACACCCTGGTCCGCGAGCCCGGCTGAGCGAACGGGATGACCGGCTCCTGCACGTCGCCGCGCAGGCTGCTCTGCAGGTCCTTGCGCTGCTCGGGGGTCATCACCCCGAAGTCGACCTCGACCCCGGTGACCCCGTCGACCGCCCCGACCGCGCCGGTGATGTCGGTGCGCAGCTTGTCCTTCAGCGGACACCCGGCGACCGTGAGCAGCAACCCGATCACGGCCACGCCGTCAGGCCGCAGCACGACGTCGCGCACCATGCCGAGCTCGGTGATCGGGCGACGGATCTCAGGGTCGTCGACGGTCGACAGGGCGGCGGCGATCGCGGCTTCGACGGTGGTGGCCGGGGCTGACATGCCCGCAATCGTACGTCGGTCCCCGAGCCTGTTCAGGCGCCCTGCCGCGGGCGGTAACACATCACACTCACCTGAACGGTGACAGGGTTGTCCCACGTCCACGCCGATGGGACGATCGTTGTACGCCGCGCGCCTCGCCCCTTGAGGCACGCGGCGTTTTCTCCTTTTCTGTCGTACCCCTGTTCGAAGATGGGGGCATGACAGAACTCGGCACCACCACCCGCACCGTCCTCGCCGCCACGGCCCCGTTCGACCTCGCCTGCTCGCTGCGCGCCATGGAGTCCTTCGCCCCGTGCGGCGGCGACCAGCTCGTCACCCCCGGCCGCGCCCGCCGCGCCTTCCTGCACCCCACCGACCCCACCCGCGCCGTCGTCACCGACGTCACCGGCCGCGCCGACGGGGTGCCCGGGGTCACGCTCACCGTGTTCAGCGACGGCGGGCTGAGACCGGGGGAGCTGGCCGCGGTCGGCGAGCGGGTGAGCGACTGGCTCAGCCTCGCCGACGACCGCGCCCGGTTCCTGCACCTGGCCCGCGCGGACCCGCTGATGACACCCGTCCTCGCCGCCGCCGAGGGCCTGCACCAGGTCCGCTTCCCGTCCCTCACCGAGGGCGCTGTCTTCTACACGCTCGTCCACCACTCCGCCCACTGGTTCGCCAAGGCGTACAAGCGCCGCCTCCTCACCGGCCACGGCCCCCACGGCATCGTCGACGGCGTCACCTATGCCGCCTTCCCGCCGATGTCCACGCTGACCGCGCTCGGCGCGGAGGGACTGCGGCCGTATGCCAGCAATGTGCTGAGCGCCCGGCGCCTCCACGCGGTGCTGACCGGCCTGCGCGGCCTCGGCGAGCCCTGGCTGCGCACCGCCCCGGCCGCCGAGGTGTATGACGCGCTGCTGACCGTGCCCGGCATCGGCCCCTTCACCGCCCACGCCCTGCTGCTGCGCGTCCTCGGCCACCCCGACCGCGCCCCGCTGGAGCTCCACCAGCACCGCAACGCCGCCGAGACCATCTACGGCACCCCACCACCGTCCCCGGGCGACCTCCGCGACTGGTATGGCGACACGATCGGCTGGTGGGCGTATACGGCCCGGACCGCGTTGGACTGGCGCGACCAGGACCGCCGCGCCGCGGCCCGCACCGCCCGCCGTGCCGGTGACCCGCGGCCGGGCCGCGACGGGGGGCCCTTGCCCGCCGCCGCCCGCGCCGACCGGCCGGCACCCCAGATGTCCTGACCCACCCGCTCCGTCGACGTGCCGTCCGGGCCTTCCCCCGGCCGGGCGGCACGTCACGCTCTGCCTGCCGGGGGTATGGCCCGTGCCGGTGGTGATGCGGTCACGCACGACGGGGCCGCTGCCCGCCGCAGGCATTGGATGTCCGCGGCGCCCCTGCCCGGTTCGGGCTGTTGCTCACGGTGCTCCCCCAGGAGTCACCGGAGGGGTCCAGGCCGGGGTCCGCGGTAAAGATCACACCGTGTGCGGGCGGACATTCGCTGGGCCGATGGCCCCGCTCGGGCCTGGCGGCCATGCGAATGGGTTGCGTGGGTTGCGGTGGCCACCAGGTCTGAGGTGGCGTCCTCACCTGGTCGGCCGCCGTCGAGGTGCATGTCCGGTGGTGACACCACCGCCGCCGGCTCCAGACCCGTAGCAGGTCGAGCGGTCCGGGTGGCCGTGGCTCACGGAACCATCCGGGATCATGGCGGTCACCGTGCCGCCGTCCGGTCCCGCCGCGACCCCCGACCCCTGCCTGCCGACCCGGGCGGCCGGCGGCGACCCTTGGTCGTGCGCCGGCGACGTGTCATCGGGCCTGGTCAGGCCGGGCAGCCGGCCGCGGAATGTGGCGTTGAGGCGAAGCGCGATGCCGGTCTCGTGCCCGGTGGTGGCTGCTGCTCATGATCCCGTGCGGGTCGGGGGGCCGGAGGCGCGCCCGCGTCGTCCGGGATCGCGGCGCGGGACGGCCGTGTGGCCGCACCCGCATGCGGCAAACCTGAGCCAGGTGGCGATTGTCCGGGATGGCAACCGGACCCGGGTCAGGTGACGTCGTCCCAGGAGGGGCGGGCGGCGGCCGGGGCCGCGGCGGCCGGCTTCGTCAGGGAGGTCGAGGGCGC
The DNA here is from genome assembly GCF_040605635.1 of Dactylosporangium sp. NPDC005555. Classification (NCBI taxonomy): domain Bacteria; kingdom Bacillati; phylum Actinomycetota; class Actinomycetes; order Micromonosporales; family Micromonosporaceae; genus Dactylosporangium; species Dactylosporangium sp. NPDC005555. The sequence goes on along the minus strand of NZ_JBEXDG010000016.1, from coordinate 30,877 downwards.
GGGGGCGGCGGCGGGGGCTTTCACGGCGGCCTCCGCGTCGCGCTTCACGGTGTCGGCGACGCCGCGGACCTCGCCGACGATGTCCTGGAGCGGACGGCGCAGGGCGGCCTCGTCGGCCTCGCTGAGCAGGTGTTTGCGCAGGAAGGTCTTCGGGTGGAGGTCTTCGAGCTGGATGTCGGTGCCGAGCTCACGGCTCAGGTCACCGGTGGCGTTGCGGGCCATCTGGCGGACGTTGCGGAGCATGCGCATGCCGTCGTTGATCGCCTTCGGCAGCCGGTCGGGGCCGAAGATGAACAGCCCCACCAGGATGATGACGATGAACTCCCAGCCACCGAGGTTTTCCAAGCCCATTGCCGGCCTCCCTGCTCTCGCCCGCCAGCCTACGCACCCCGGGGCCCGGAACGGGAGGGCCCACCGGTCACTTCGCGTCGGCGACCAGGGTCACCGAGGCCTTCTCCTTGCTGGTGCCCCGCAGGTACTGGATCTCGACGACCGCGCCGGGAGCGTACTTGCGGATGAGGGCCGTGAGGTCCCAGAACTCCTCGACGGGCTTGTTGTTGACGGCCATGATGACGTCGCCCGCGCGGATGCCGGCGCCGGCGGCGGGGCCGTTGGCTTCGACGGAGGCGAGGCGGGCGCCGCCGGCCGGGTTGCGGTAGCTGGGGTCGGGTGAGACACCCATCACAGTGCGGCGGGCCTTGCCGGTGTTGATGACGTCCTGGGCGACGCGGCGGGCGTGGTTGATCGGGATGGCGAAGGCGAGGCCGACGTTGCCGGCGTTCGACTGGTCCTCCGAGAGGGTGCCGATGACGGAGTTGATGCCGACGACCCGGCCGGCGCCGTCGAAGAGGGGGCCGCCGGAGTTGCCCTGGTTGACGGCCGCGTCGGTCTGGATCGCCGAGTAGTAGCGGGCCGTGCCGCCCTCGCTGGTGCGGATGGGGCGGTCCAGATAGCTGACCACGCCGAACGTGACCGTGCTGGTCAGGCCGAGGGGGGAGCCGATCGCGACGACCGGGTCGCCGACCTGGAGCCGGTCGGAGTCGCCGAACTCGACGGGCTGCAGCTTGTCGTCGGCCAGGCCCGCGGTGTCGATCTTCAGCACGGCGATGTCGGACTCGTCGTCGCCGCCGACGACGGTCGCCGGGGCGACCGAGGCGTCGTTGAAGCGGACCGTGGCGTTGCCGCTGCCACCGTGCACGACGTGGTTGTTGGTGATGACGTACCCGTCGTTGGAGACCACGAAGCCGGAGCCCAGCGACGTGCCGGAGCCGACCCGCATGCTGATCGTGACGACGCTCGGCAGGACCTTCTTCGCCAGGGCGGCGACGGTGTCCGGCGCGCGGCCGTTGAGCGGCGGGTCGCTGCCGAGCGGCGAGTTGCCCAGGACGCCGCCGCCACCGCCGGCGAACACGTAGCCGAGGGTGCCGCCGAGCGCGCCGGCGAGCAGGGCGGTGACGATCGACACGATCAGCACCAGGCCGATCCCCGCCTTGGGGCCGGGGCCCGGCGGGGGCGGCTTCTCCAGCTCCGGCGGCGCCTCGACCGGGGTCTTGACCACGACGACCTGCGCGTCCGGGTCACGCCACGGGTCTGCGAGGGCGTCGGACCACCAACTGCTCGGGGCGGGCTGCGGTCGCGGCCGCGCGGGCGGCATCGGCCAACCAGCGGGGCTGGTCGATGCGCCGTGGCCAGGCTGACGCCAGGCCGAACCGTCTGTCACGATCGGCTCCTCCGTCCGTTTCGCATCCAGCATTACACGTGCCGGCATCCCACACGTGAGGGCGAGGTCTCCTAGGCTTGCGGGGATCGACGTCCCATGGAGGTGCGACATCCCCCCGTCCGTCAGAACCGCGCAGCAGTTCGCCGACTTCGTCGACGGCTACGTGCTGGAGGATCCGGTGCTCACGGCGGCCCGCGAGCAGGCCGCCGAGCTGGGCATCGCAAGCGTCAGCCGGGGTGAGGGCGCGGCGTTGCGGGTCGTCGCCGCGGTCGGCAACGCCAAGGCCGTCGTCGACGTCGGCACCGGCACGGGGGTGAGCGGCGGGTGGCTGCTGCGGGGCATGCGCCGCGACGGCGTCCTCACCACGATCGACCTCGAGCCGGAGCATCAGCGGGTCGCCCGGCGGGTCTTCGCCGCGGCCGGCAACCCGCCGTCGCGGACCCGGATCATCAGCGGGCGGGCCCTGGACGTGCTGCCCCGGCTCGCCGACCGCGCCTATGACCTGGTGTTCGTCGACCACGACCCGAGCGAGTACGTGGCGGTGACCGCCGCCGCGGAGCGTCTCCTGCGACCCGGTGGCACCCTCGTGCTGGCGGGCGCGCTCGGCGGCGGCAGGGTCAGCGACCCCACGATCCGGGACGCGGAGACGGTCCTGCTCAGGGAGGCCGTCAAGGCCCTGCGGGACAGCGACGCGTGGGTGCCGGCGATCCTGCCCCTCGGCGAGGGGCTCCTCGTAGCGGCAAGAGCCCAATAGTCAGCGGGGCGACCGGGCGCGCCGGCGCGGCGGGTCGTCGTCGGGGTTGAAGACGTCCTCCTCGGCGGGCTCGTCCAGCGTCGTCTTCTTCGCCTTCTTCCGCTCCAGCTTCGCCCGCCGGACCGCGGCCTCGTCGAGCTCCTCGCTCATCCGCGCCAGCTCCGAACGCAGGAAGTCGCGGGTGGCGACCTCACCGACGGCGATGCGCAGCGACGCGATCTCCCGCGCCAGATACTCCGTGTCGGCCTTCTGGGCGGCGGCGCGGCGCCGGTCCTCCTCGGAGGCGAGCCGGTCCCGGTCCGTCTGCCGGTTCTGCGCGAGCAGGATCAGCGGCGCCGCGTAGGAGGCCTGCAGCGACAGGATCAGGGTGAGGAACGTGAAGGTGTACGGGTCGAACTGCCACGTCCTCGGCGCGAGCGTGTTCCACACGATCCACGCGAGGATGAAGACCGTCATGTACACGAGGAACTTCGCGGTCCCCATGAACCGCGCGATCCCCTCCGACCACTGCCCGAACACCTCCGGGTCGAAGCGGGGCAGCTTCAACCGGCCGGGCTCCCGCGGCTGATCCAGCCGCCGCCGGTCAGCCATGGCCGCCGGCCGTCCCGCCGTCGGTGACCGGATCGTTCAGGGCGCGGCCGGCGGCACCGTCGAGCGCGCGCCCCGCCGTGCCCGCCGAAGGACCCTCGTGCTCACGGTCGCGCCAGTCCTCGGGCAGCAGATGGTCCAGCACGTCGTCGACCGTGACGGCGCCGACGAGGCGGTCGTTGGCGTCGATCACCGGCATGACCACCAGGTTGTACGTCGCCATCCGGCGGGTGATCTCGCCGAGCGTGGCCTGGGGCGCGAGGGGCTTGATGTCGTTGTCGACGACCCCGCCGAGCAGTGCCGACGGGGGTTCCCGCAGCAGCCGCTGGAAGTGCACGACGCCGAGATACCGGCCCGTCGGCGTCGCCATCGGCGGGCGCGTCACGAACACCCCCGCGGCGACGGCCGGCGACAGCTGCGGCTCCCGGATGCGGGCCAGGGCCTCCGCGACCGTCTCGTGCGGCGCCATGACGATCGGCTCGGAGGTCATCACCGACCCGGCGGTGCCCGGCAGGTAGTCCAGCAGCGCGCGGACCGGGGACGCCTCGTCGGGCTGCATGAGGTCCAGCAGCACCTCCTGCTCGCCCTTCGGCATCTCCGCGAGCAGGTCGGCGGCGTCGTCCGGGTCCATCTCCTCCAGGACGTCGGCGGCCCGCTCGGGTTCGAGGGCCGCCATGATCTCCAGCTGGTCGTGCTCCGGGAGCTCCTCGAGGACGTCGGCGAGCCGCTCGTCGTCCAGGGCGGTCGCGACCTCGACGCGGCGGCTCTCCGACAGGTCCTGCAGCACGTTGGCGAGGTCGGCGGGGCGCATGTTGTCGAGCACGGCGAGGATGCCGGCGGTGCCCTGCGCGTGCGGGGTGCCGGCGAGCCCGGCGACCTCGCCCCATTCGAGCTGGTTGAGGTGGCCGCGGCGGGTGAGCCGGCCGCTGAACTCGCGGACCGCGACCCGGCTCAGCGCCCACGTGCCGGTGCGGTCGGCCTCCATCGCGACGTCGACGACCGTGCCGGTGCGCCCCGTCGCCGGGACGCTGACGTGCCGGTCGATGAAGTCCTCCAGGACCAGCAGCTCACCCTGGCGCTTCTCGAAGCGGCGCAGGTTGAGGGTGCCGGTGTTGAGCACCACCGCGTCGGGCTCCATCGCGGTGATCCGGCCGATCGGCAGGAAGATCCGCCGGCGCATCGGCATCTCCGCGACGAGCCCCACCACCCTGGGCGGCAGGTCGTCGGTGCGGGCCCGCGCGACCGCGTCACGCACCCAGCCGACCTGGTCACCGTTCGGGTCGAACACGCTCAGGCCGGCGAGGCGCGCGACATAGACCCTGGGCGCGGTGCTCACGAGGCTCAAGACTACTGAAGGAGACCACCGGCTCGCGGTTGGACCGCCTCCGGCGCCCGTCGCTCGCCTAGGCTCGACGACATGAGCGGCCTGCGGCGCGGCGGAGCGGAGAAGACGGCATGAGCATGCTGCGGTACAAGGTGGTGGACGTCTTCACGGACCGGCCGTTCACGGGGAACCCGCTGGCGATCGTGTTCGACGCGGCCGACCTCGCCGGTGAGCAGATGCAGGCGATCGCCCGTGAGTTCAACCTGTCCGAGACGATCTTCGTGCTGCCGCCGACGGTCCCCGAGGCGACCTACCGGGTGCGGATCTTCACCCCGGGCACGGAGCTGCCGTTCGCCGGGCATCCCAGCGTCGGCTGCGCCGTCACCCTGCGCCGCGACGGCCTGGTCAAGGACGCCGAGGTCGTCCAGGAGTGCGGGGCGGGCCTGATCCCGATCAGCATCGACGACGTCCACGGCAGCGCGGTCGTCACCGGCGGCACGCCGACCGTCGAGCCGGCCCTCGACCCGGCGCCGCTGCTCGCCGCCGTCGGCCTCACCGAGGCGGACCATGTCGGCCCGGCGCCGCGGAAGGCGGGCTGCGGGCTGTCGTTCACGTTCCTGTCGGTGACCGACGAGGCGGTCGGGCGGCTGCGGCCGGCGGGGCTCGTCGACAACGTCAGCGTCCTGCACTGGGACGCGGAGCGGCACGAGGCGCACGTCCGCGTCCTCGTCCCCGACGCCGGCGTCGCCGAGGACCCGGCGACCGGTTCGGCGGCGATGGGGCTCGGGGTCTGGCTGGTGGCGTCCGGGCTGCTCCCGGGGGACGGGCTCAGCCGGTACCGGATCCGTCAGGGCTCCGAGATGCACCGCCCGTCCCTGCTGACCTGCTCGATCACCGCCGCGGGCGGCGAGGCGGTGTCGGCGACCGTGTCCGGCCACGTCGTGCCGATCGCGTCCGGGGAGATGATCGTCCCTCCGTTCGTGGGCTGAGGGGAGCGGCGCCCGCCGAGGACCACGATCGCGACCCCGACGAGCAGCAACGCGATGCCGGGCAGCGTCTGCGCCGCCGGGAGCTGGTCGAGCATCAGCCAGGCGATGATCAGCGCGCCCGGCACCTCGAGCAGCAGCAGCACCGCGACCGTCGTCGGCGCGACCTGCCGCAACGCGTAGTTGATCAGGGTGTGCCCGAGCAGCTGCGGGCCCACGGTCATCGCGGCCAGCGCCAGCCACGTCTGCGTCGAGAAGCCGCTCAGGTCCTGACCGCCGACGACGCACGCCAGACCGAGGACGACCGCGCAGACCGAGTAGCAGATGGTCGCATAGGTGCTGGTGGAGGCCGTGGCCCGCGCGTGGGCGCCGAGCATCGTGTATCCGGCGGCCGCGATCCCCCCGACGAGCGCGAGCGCGTCACCGAGCAGCGCCCGGCCCGACAGGTCCGGGTCGGCGCCCGTGGCGAGGGCGACCCCGAGCACGGCGACCCCGACCCCCGCCCACGTGCTGCCGGGGACGCGCACGCCCCGCAGGACCGAGATCAGCGACGTCCAGATCGGCGTGGTGCTCACCAGCGCGACGGACATCGCGACGCTGGTCAGCTTGGCGCTCGGCACCCACGTGCCGAAGTGCACCGCGAGGCACACCCCGGACAGGACGCTGGCGCTGACCATGCTCCGCGACCGGAACTCCTCCCGCCGCACCGCCAGCGCGACAGGGGCGATCGCGGCGACGCCCAGCAGGTTGCGCCAGAAGGCGATCGCGAGGGCCGGTGCGGTCGCGTAGGCGATCAGCGGCGCCGACGCCGACACGGCGACGATCGCGACGGTCAGTGCTACCACCGCGGGTATCCCGATATGCCGCATGGGCAGATGTTGTCACCAGGTGCAAATTGTCAGCGATCCGACACTGGGCCGCCTCCCTTGGCAGTAGACCAGAGCGATCTGCACTCGTACTTTCGGACGATGCCAGGAGGGCCGAACGGTGTTTAGTGCTGTCCTTTTCGACTACTTCAACACATGTACGACGGCTGTAGTACGCGGCGACGGCCACCGCCGGACCGCCGAGGTGCTCGGCGTCGAACCCCACGCGTGGCTCGACCTCCTCGACCGCACCTTCGACGTCCGGGCACGGGGCGCCTACGGCGGCGTCTTAGCCGGGCTGCGGGCGCTCTGCGGCGAACTCGGCGTCGAACCCACCCCCGCCCAGCTGCGCGAGGCCGCCGACCTGCGGATCGCCACGATCCAGCAGGACGCGCCGCCCCGGCCCGAGACCGAGCCCGTCCTGCGCGCGCTGCGCGAGCGCGGCATCCGCACCGCCGTCGTCAGCGACTGCTGGTTCGAGCTGCCGTCCGTCCTGCCCGGCACCCCCATCGGCCGCCTCTTCGACGCCGGCGTCTACTCCTCGCAGGTCGGCCGGGCCAAACCGCACCCGGCGATGTACCGCACCGCCTGCGAACGCCTGGGCGTGCACCCCGAGGCCTGCCTGTACATCGGCGACGGCGGCGGCAACGAGCTCACCGGCGCACGCGCCTTCGGCCTCACCGCGGTGCAACTCGACGCGCCCGACCTCGGCGGGCACCTGACCTTCCACGCCGACCTCGACTGGGACGGCGCCCGCATCACCAGCCTCGACCAGATTCCCGACCTCGTCGCGGGTCGCATGCCCCTCCCGGCCACCGTCGGCGGGCCTATGCTGAACTGGTGACGGCGCCATTGTCGCCGATGGATGGACGGCTGCTCGCCGGTCTCGCGGCGGGCGCCGTCCGCGCCAGGCTGACCGGCGAACGCCTCACCGCGCACCTGCCGCCGTCCGGTCCCGTGCACGCCGACGGCGCGTCGTTCGTCACGCTGGAGCGGGCCGGCGCGCTCCGCGGCTGCGTGGGCACGCTGGAGGCGATGCGTCCCCTGCACCGTGACGTGGTGCACAACGCCGTCCGGGCGATGGCGGATCCGCGGGTGCCACCGGTCACCGCCGCCGACTGGCCATCGCTCGACGTGAAGGTCTCCGTCCTGACCCGCCCCGCCGCACTGCCCGCGCACCGCCGGGAGGCGCTGCTGGCCGCCGTGGTGCCGCACGTGCACGGGCTGATCCTCACCGACGGCACACGCAGGGCGACCTTCCTGCCGTCGGTGTGGGCGAAGCTGCCCTCCGCGGAGCAGTTCCTCGACGCGCTGCTGCACAAGGGCGGCTGGACCGGCTGGCCGTCGGGTCTGCGAGCCCTGGCATACGGCTCGGCCGAATACGAGGACCGGTCCCCGCGCCCGCCCCTGTGATTGGATGGGACTCGTGGAACCGCTGGTGGAAGAGGCCGCGAAGAAGGCCGCCGTCGCCTGGCTCGCCGTGCCCGGCGCCGGCCCCGCCTACCTGGTCTGGTGCGCGTGGCTCGGCGGCTCGCTGCTGGTCGTGAGCGGCCCGGGCGAGCAGGCCGCACCCGGCCTCGCCGAGGCCGGCACCGCCGACGTCTCGCTGCGCGGCGACCACGGCGGCCGGATCGTCACCTGGACCGCGACCGTGGAGACCCTCGACCCCGCCGGTGAGGCGTGGACGGAGCTCGTGCCGCAGCTCGCCGGCAAGCGGCTCAACGGCGGCGCCGACCTCGCGGCCAAGTGGGCGACCGGGTGCGTGGTCAGCCGGCTCACCCCCGCCGAGGACGCCCCGCTGCTGCCGATGCCCGACGACTCCCAGGCCGCGCCCCCGAAGCCGTCCCCGGCGACGAGACTGCCGAAGCGCCCGTTCCGCCTGCACAAGGTCCGCGGCGCCCGCCGGCGGCCTTGACCCGGTCGACCGCCGCGGTCAGGCGGCCCGGATCCCGGCCGACGAGGACGACGTGCGCGCCGCGCCGGCCATGTCGACGGCCGCGGCCGGGCCGATCCCGGAACTGGCACCGGTGATCACCACCGTGCGGCCGGTGAGATCTTCCACAGGGGCATTCTGCGCCATCCCGCGACGAGGTTACCGTGGCGTAGGTCCCGCTGAATGCTCGCTAAGGAGCGCCGTCATGCGTCCTCGCAGGTCCTGCCTCGCCGTCCCCGGTTCGAGCGTCAAAATGCTCGACAAGGCCCAGGGGCTCCCCGCCGACCAGGTCTTCCTCGACCTGGAGGACGCCGTCGCGCCCCTCGCGAAGCCCGACGCCCGCAAGAACATCGTGGCCGCGCTCAACGACGGCGACTGGGGCGGCAAGGCCCGGGTCGTGCGGGTCAACGACCTGACCACGCCGTGGACCTACCGCGACGTCGTCGAGGTCGTCGAGGGCGCCGGCGCCAACCTCGACTGCATCATGCTGCCGAAGGTGCAGTCCGCGGGGCAGATCGAGTGGCTCGACCTCACGCTGACCCAGATCGAGAAGACGATGGGCCTCGAGGTCGGGAAGATCGGCATCGAGGCGCAGATCGAGAACGCGGCCGGCCTGGTCAACGTCGACGCGATCGCGGCGGCTTCACAGCGAACAGAGACGATCATCTTCGGCCCCGCCGACTTCATGGCCTCGATCAACATGAAGTCGCTCGTCGTCGGTGCGCTCATCCCCGGCTACCCGGGCGACCCGTACCACTACATCCTCATGCGCATCCTGATGGCCGCCAGGATGCACGACCTGCAGGCGATCGACGGCCCGTTCCTGCAGATCCGCGACGTGGCGGCCTTCCGGGAAGTGGCCACCCGCAGCGCCGCGCTCGGCTTCGACGGCAAGTGGGTCCTGCACCCCGGCCAGATCGACGCCGCCAACGAGGTCTACTCGCCGGCCCAGGAGGACTACGACCACGCCGAGCTCATCCTCGACGCCTACGAGCACTCCACCTCGGAGGCCGGCGGCAAGCTCGGCGCCGTCATGCTCGGCGACGAGATGATCGACGAGGCGTCCCGCAAGATGGCCCTGGTCATCTCCGCCAAGGGCCGCGCCGCGGGCATGTCCCGCACGACGTCATTCACCCCGCCGGCCTGAGAAATCCGTGTCGCATTGCCCGGGGGCGGCTCGGGCAGGCAGGATTTGCCCTATGGCACCCGACCTACGATCCACCGGTCCCGCCGGAAAAGGCAACCGGCGTGACGCGAGCCGCCCCTCCTCGGCCCGCCGCACCCTGCGGGCCGTCCCGTCCACCGGGCCCGAGCTCGCCGAAGAGCCGGTCTCGGAGGACGAGGGCAGCACGGCGATCGACCGCCTCGACGGCCGCGTCGCGCTGGTCACCGGCGCCGGCAGCCCGGACGGCATCGGCTACGCCACCGCCCGCCGGCTGAAGGCGATGGGCGCGGCGGTCGCCATCGTGTCCACCACCAGGCGCATCCACGACCGCGCCACCGAGCTCGGCGTCACCGGCTTCGTCGCCGACCTCACCGTCGAGGCCGAGGTCGGCGCGCTCGCCGACGCGATCCTCGACTCCGTCGGCACCGTCGACATCCTCGTCAACAACGCCGGCCTGGCGAGCAAGGCCAGCCCCGAGGTCCTGCGCCCGGTCGCCCAGCTCACCTATGAGGAGTGGCGCGCCGAGATCGACCGCAACCTCACCACCGCGTTCCTGGTCAGCCGCGCCTTCGTCGGCGGCATGGCCGAACACGGCTGGGGGCGCATCGTCAACCTCGCCGCCACCGCCGGCCCCGTCAACGCCCTGCCCGCCGAGGCCGGCTACGCGGCCGCGAAGGCCGGCGTCGTCGGCCTCACCCGCGCCCTGGCCATGGAGCTCGTCGCCGACGGCATCACCGTCAACGCGGTCGCCCCCGGCATCATCCACACCGGCGCCTCGACCCTGGTCGAGCTCAAGCAGGGCTTCGGCACCCCCATGGGCCGCCCCGGCACCCCGGAAGAGGTGGCCGCCACGATCGCGTTCCTCTGCTCGCCCGGCGCGTCGTACATCACCGGCCAGATGCTCGTCATCGACGGCGGCAACAGCGTCCGCGAAGCGCAATATCGATAAGCCTTCAATCATGGCCCAGGTCCGCGGTGGTGCGGACCGCCGCTCCCGCGGGCTCCGGTCAGGCCGTGGACGGCCTTCCCTCTCCCGCCGCCGGTAGCTGCCGCGGCCGTCCCGGCCGCGAACAACCGCCACGAGTTCGACCTTGGAGACTTTGACACGCCCTGACGTGCCGAAGTCTCCAAGGTCGACGAGCCTCAGAAGCCCAGCAGCACGATCGGGATGCCACACAGCACGAGCAGCTCCACGTATCCGATCACCAGCGCGGCGAGTGCCAGCCCGTGCCCGCGCTCCCCGGTCCGCCGGGTCTGCGCCCACGCGATGTGGCCCATCAGGATGCCGAACGGCGGGACCAGGACCGCGCAGACCAGGGCGGCGACCGCCATCTTGTTGTAGCGCACCTGAGAACCATTTCACAGGGTTGTGTGGGCCGCTCACGTTGGCCCGGGCCAGGCCCAGCCGGGATACTGCGTGCATACCCGCCGGTAACTTGCCGCATCCCGCCACGCCGCTGACCAATGGAGGTCAATCAATGGCCCGCCTCGCCCGGACGCCCGGTCTGACCGATGTGCAGCAGTCGATCCTGGAGACCGTGCGGGAGTTCGTGGACAAGGAGATCATCCCGCATGCCCAGCGTCTGGAGCACGGCGATGTCTATCCGGCGGACATCGTCGACGGGATGCGTGAGATGGGCCTGTTCGGGCTCACGATCCCGGAGGAGCACGGCGGGCTGGGTGAGTCGCTGCTGACGTACGCGCTGGTCGTGGAGGAGCTGTCGCGGGGCTGGATGTCGGTGTCGGGGATCGTCAACACGCACTTCATCGTGGCGTACCTCGTCGCTCAGCACGGCTCGGCCGAGCAGAAGGCGGGCCTCCTGCCGCGGATGGCCGCCGGTGAGGTCCGCGGCGCGTTCTCCATGTCCGAGCCCGGCTGCGGGTCCGACGTCGCCGCGATCCGCACGAAGGCCGTCCCCGACGGCGACGGGTACGTCATCAACGGGCAGAAGATGTGGCTGACCAACGGCGCGTACTCCTCGGTCGTGGCGACCCTGGTCAAGACCGACCTCGGCGCCGGCTCCGTCTACGGGAACATGACCACGTTCCTGCTGGAGAAGACACCCGGCTTCGGCGAGAACGAGGCCCTGCCCGGCCTCACCATCCCCGGCAGGATCGAGAAGATGGGGTACAAGGGCGTCGAGACCACCGAGATGGTCCTCGACAACGTCCGCGTGCCGGCCACGGCGGTCCTCGGCGGCGGCGACAAGGCGGGCCGCGGCTTCTACCAGATGATGGACGGCATCGAGGTCGGCCGGGTCAACGTCGCCGCCCGCGCCTGCGGCATCTCGATCCGCGCGTTCGAACTGGCGATCGCCTACGCCCAGCAACGCCAGACGTTCGGCGCCCACCTGGTCGAACACCAGGCCATCGCGTTCAAACTCGCCGAGATGGCCACCAAGATCGAAGCCGGCCACGCCCTCATGGTCGGCGCCGCCAGACTCAAGGACGCCGGCCAGCGCAACGACGTCGAAGCCGGCATGGCCAAACTCCTCGCCAGCGAATACTGCGCCGAGGTCGTCCAGGAATCCTTCCGCATCCACGGCGGCTACGGCTACTCCAAGGAATACGAGATCGAACGCCTCATGCGCGAAGCCCCGTTCCTCCTCATCGGCGAAGGCACCAGCGAGATCCAGAAGACCATCATCAGCCGCGGCCTGCTCAAGGAATACGGGGCCCGTTGATCGCGTGCACCGCCCGCACCACCGCGACGCAGGTGTCCTCGACGTAGTCGACGCCGGCGGCCTCGGCCAGCATGCGCCCCTCGGGCGAGACGATGTCCTGCTGCAGCCAGACCGCCGGCGCCCCGATCGCGATCGCGTCCCGCACCACCTGCGTGGCGTCCCGCGACGGCCGGAACACGTTGACGAAGTCGACCGGCTCGGGAATGTCGGCCAGCCGCCGATACGCCTTCACCCCGAAGATCTCGTCGGCATACGGATTCACCGGAATGATCCGCCACCCCCGCCGCTGGATGGCAAGGGGCACCGAGTGCGCGGTCTTCCGCGGATCCCTGGACGCCCCGACAACAGCGATGGTCACCGATTCCCGCAGGATCTGCTCAGCGCTCCGCACCCCTGGACCATAGCTCGCGTCACGTCGCCGGGATCGGGGTCGGGCCGCCGGCCAGGCCGGCCGACAGCCGCGCGCCGAGCAGCGCCGCGTGCACCCGCACCGCCTCATCCGGCTCACCGATCGCCGGCCGCCGCTGCGGGTGTGCCACGTAGTAGCCGATCAGATCCATCAGGAACAGCAGGCTGCCGTCGACGTCCTCCGGCCGCACCGTCACCGGCCGCGCCCGCCCGGCGACGGCCAGGTCGATCCGGGGATGCCACCGGTCGCCGTTGAGCTCGACGCGCTGGATGTCTTCCCAGGTGTACGACCGTGCGCCCACCCCGACGCCGCCGCCCGTGAGCCGCACCGTCGGCGTGCCGCGCACCAGCCGCACCAGCCCCCGGCACCCGACCGCGAAGTTCGCGGCGGCCCCGGCGAACGCGACGGCGGCCGGCACCGGCCCGGCGTCGACGAGCAGTCCCCAGACCAGGGCGACCGACCCGACCGCGAACAGCCGGCCGACCCTCGCGCACCCCTCCCGGAACGGCCGGTGAAACTCCCACCCCGCCCGAGCCGGCGCCTCGTCCCGCCGCCGCATCTCGTTGACGACGTAGTTCGCCCCGTGCACGACCACGTTGGCCAGCACGAACGGCAACAACACCGCACTTGCGTCCGGACCGCCGAACGCCAGCAGCAGCCCACCCGCGGCCAGCGTCACGGCCGGCGGCACCGCGACCCACAACCAGTTCAGCGGATCACGCCGCGCCGAGGTCATGGCCATACGGTAGACATTCCGGGCCGCGCCCTGCGTCACCCGTTCGGCCCCGGCCCACGACCGGCCCGCGCCGAATCCCCCCGCACCCCACCTTGTGCCCGGTCACCGCTCGCCCTGCCCCGCGTCACATGGTCATTCGTCCGGTCCGGCGTGCCGTGGTCGCTCGCCCGGTCCCGCGTCACGTGGTCGTTCGTCCCGGTCCGCGTTTGTATGGCCGCTTGACCCCGCCGGTCGCGGGTGGGGTGAGACGGTGGCGGAGCGCGGTGTCCAGGACGACGACGGCGGCACCGACGTGGACGAGGCTGAACACGATCTGGGCGATGACCGCGACCCGTGCCGCCCGGCCCACGGCGTGGACGTCGCCGAAGCGCGACCGGCACGACGAACGCGACCCATGCCGCCCGGCCCGCGGGGTGGGCGTCGCCGAAGCGCGACCGGCACGATGAACGCGACCACGGCGGCCCGCACCCGGTCGTCGGCGGCGCATCCGGCGCGGGGGATCAGGTGGGTACGCACATCCGACGGCCACCAGCACGCGCGCACCACGCCGGACCCCGGCCCCGCACAGGGTCTGACGATGACCCGCGGTGGCCCCGGAAGGCGGGTGCGGTCAGGTGACCTGCCGGGTGAGCGTGCCGCGGAGCCGCTCCAGCTCCTCCTCGGTGCCGATCGCGGCCCGCCGCTCGGGCTGCCGGGCATAGAGGTCGATGACGCGGGTCAGGAAGTACAGCGACACCTCCAGCGGCACGTCCTCGCCGGGCCGGAACTGCCGCACCCGCCGCCCGCGCACCAGCTCAGGGCTGCCGACCGCCCACGTGCCGGGCTCGGACGTGACGTCGAGCGCGTCCCACGGCACGAACGAACGCCCACCGTCGATGGCGATCCCCTCAGCGGTGAGGACGAGCGGCCCGCTGCGCAGCATCCTGACCGACAGGACCAGCAGGAACAACGTCGTCAGGACGATGATCCCGTACGACATGGCGCGCAGCACCGAGATGTGCCCGACCCGGAACCCGTTGAACGCCATCAGCACCAGCGCCGCGCCCAGCACCCCGTAGAACACGCACTGGCGCCGGAAGCTCGGCCGCACCCGGAACGCCGCCTGCTCCCGCCACACCACGATCGCGAACGTCGACGGCCCCCGCGTCGTGTGCGCCAGCAGAATCAACCCGAACGCGATCCCGATCGTCGCGATGATCAGCAGCACGAGCAGCATCGGCACGTAAACGCCCGGGTCGTCTCTGGTCACGACCGGCACCAGCACGCCGACCACCACGGTCGGCGCGAGCAGCACCACGAAGTCACCGGCACGAGCACGCATACGACCGAGCTTATGCACGCTAGCTGACGTTTTCCTGACCGTCGATCACAGCAACGACAGCTGCTCGACGACCTCGACCGCCCCCTGCCCCACCCGCAAAGCCCGCGCGCCCTGCCCCGCCACCACACCACCGCCCGGACCAGCCACGACACCCCCCGGCACCACGGCGACGGGCGAGGCTGTGGCCGACCTCGCGCCCGCATCCGCAGCGGCTCCGAGCGGTGTGGCGGGGGCGGTTGTGGTCAAGCTCGCGCCCCCCGCTCCGGCGGCGGCCGTAGGCGGGGTGGTCGGAGTGGTTGTGGCTGACCTCGCACCTGCTGGCGGTGTGGCGGTGAGGGTGGTTGTGGCTGACCTCGCGCCCGCCGCTGCGACGGTTGCCGGCGGTGGGGTGGCCGGCAGCGCTGGAGCGAGCGGCAAGGTCGGGGCCGCGGGCGGCGAGCTGAGCGGTGTCGCGGTGAGAGGCGTGGGCGGCGAAGCGGCCGGCGGCGTCGCGACGGATGGTGCCGTGGTGGGTGGCGGCATCGGGGCGGCGGATGCCGAGCCGGGTGGCGGCGCCGGGGTGGTCGGTGCCACGGTGAAGGGGAGCGTCGGAGGCTGGGGTGGTCCCGCGGGTGGTCTTGGTGGCGGGCCCGCTGACGGCTGGCGGGTGGTGGTCATGCCGCCGGCGGGGAGGCCGTGGCGGCGGCAGGCGAGCCTGACTCTGGCGGCGATCTCGCGTTGGTAGGACTGGTCGGTGTAGGCGCCGGAGCCATACAGCCGGCGGTAGCGCGGGGCGAGGTGGGGGTGCTCGCGGGTGAGCCAGGCCTGATACCACTCGCGGGCGCCCGGGCGCAGGTGCAGGGCCAGGGGCACGACACCCGCGGCGCCGGCGGCGGCGAGGGCGGCGACGGTGGTGTCGATCGACTCGGGGGTGTCGGTGAGGCCGGGGAGGATCGGGGCCATGAGGACGGTGACGGCGAAGCCCGCGTCGGACAGGCGGCGCACGACGTCGAGGCGGCGGCGGGGGCTGGGGGTGCCGGGCTCGACGGAGCGCCACAGGGGCTCGTCGACGAAGCCGATGGACATCGACAGGCCGACGGTGGTGACCTGGGCGGCCTGGGTGAGCAGGTCGAGGTCACGGGTGATGAGAGTGCCCTTGGTGAGGATCGAGAACGGGTTGGCGTGGTCGCGGAGCGCGGCGAGGATGTCGCGCATCAGGCGGTAGCGGCCCTCGGCGCGCTGGTAGACGTCGACGTTGCTGCCCATCGCCAGGTGCTGGTGGGTCCAGGACGGGGCGGAGAGCTCGCGGCGCAGGACCTCGCCGGCGTTGACCTTGACGACGATCTGGGAGTCGAAGTCGTGGCCGGCGTCGAGGTCGAGATAGGTGTGGCTGTTGCGGGCGAAGCAGTTGTGGCTGATCACGCCGCCGGCGATGAAGTCGCCGGTGCCGGTGGTGATGTCGAACATCGGCACGTCGACGCCGAGCGGCTCGATCCCGGTGATCCGCAGGCCGTCGTCGCCGCGGACGAGCTCGCCGGCGACGGTGCCGGTGGGGGTGGCCGGGGCGAACATCAGGCCGAAGCGCAGCCGCTCCCGCACGCCGCCGAGGACTCTGGTCAGGGTGCCGTCGGTGACGGCGGCGAAGCCGAGGACCGACAGGCACTCGACGAGCCAGTCGACGACGACCTTGTCGACCACGTCGAAGGACGGCAGGCCGCCGTCGGCCGACGTGTCGCCGGCGGCGTCGAACAGGCCGGCGACGAAGCCCTGCCGCCACGTGCGGGTGGGGACGGCGGGCCAGTCGATGACGGCGCTCGTGTCGCGGACGCTGGCGCCCGCATACTCGCGGTCGTCGGCGGCCATGGCGTGCAGGCCGCCGCAGGCGGTGGCATAGGTCCTGGCGCGGCGCAGTGCGGCGGGGGCGACCGGACCGGCGTGGCCGTCGCCGTGCACGAACCCGCAGAGATAGCCCTGCCGATAGGCCGGGGTCTCGTGGGGGCGCTCGGGCAGGGCGCCGAAGCCGGTGAGCCGGTTGGCGGTGGTCAGGTGGGGCCGGCGGGCCCGGCCGTGCCGGGCGCCGGTGACGTGCTTCCAGCCGCGGTCGGACAGGAACCGGTGGTCGCCGGAGGCGACGAGCGTGGTGCCGTCGTGGAGGGTGACGCGGTGCGCGGGCTTGACGGTCGACCAGTGGGCGAGCACGGTCGTGGTGACATAGCGTCGCAGCCGCCCGTCGCGGACCGTGCCGATGATCTCGTCGCCGGTGCGGAGGTCGGCGAGGGGGCGGGTGGTGCCGTCGGCCATGAGGATCGCGGTGTCGCCGGCGAGGCAGTAGACACACGCGTGCGAGCAGCCGCGATAAGGGTTGACGGTCCACTCGAACGGCACCCGGGACTGGCCGGACACCCGGTTGATCAGGGATTTCGCCTGGACCTCGTAGAACGTGACGCCGCGGAACCCGGGCGCGTCGAAGGTGCGGGCGACGGCGCCGGGCAGCGCGAGCGGAAGTGCTCGCACTGCCCCGGCGTCACCGTTGCCGGGACCGCCGGACGCCTTCAGATTCTCCCATCGCACACGCCAATTCGAACACGTGTACGAACGAATCGCAAGCTACGCCTCGACGGATTCCCCGGCCTTCTCGTCACTCTTCGCAACCTCGGCCGGAGCGTCGGCGGGGGCCTTCTCGGACGCTGCCGGAGCGGGGGCCTCGCCGCCCGATGTGGCGGCGATCTGCGCCCGCACCTCGTCCATGTCGAGCTCACGGACCTGCTGGATCAACGACTCGAGCTGCTGCTCGCGCAGCATGCCCGGCTGGGAGAACACCGCGACCCCGTCCCGCACGATCATCAGGGTGGGGATCGAGCGGATCTGGAACTCCATCGCGAGCTCCTGTTGCGCCTCGGTGTCCACCTTGCCGAAGATCAGGTCCGGATTGTTCTCCGAGGCCTTCTCGAACGTGGGTGCGAAGGCCCGACACGGCCCGCACCACTCGGCCCAGAAGTCGACGAGGGTGATGCCCTCGCCGCCGACCTTCTCAGCGAAGTTCTCGGCGGTCAGTTCTACGGTTGCCATGTCTTGAAGATCCTTTCGGGCGGTCGGGTACGCACCGTTGTAACCACATACCCCTTACCGGCATTCCCAACCGGTGTCCGGGCTCACGATGGCGACGGTGAGCAGGTGATCCATGATGGAGGACATGAATCGGCCGACGTTCGTCTTCGACGGTGACTGTGCCTTCTGTTCATCATGCGCCCGGTTCATCGAGCGCCGCATCAGGCCGACCGCGCATGTCGTGGCGTGGCAGTTCACCGACCTCGACGCGCTCGGTGTCACGCAGGAGGCGGCGAGCGTCGCGGTGCAGTACGTGACCGCCGGCCGTGCCCCGACCGCGGGTCCTGTCGCGATCGCCGACATGCTGCGCGACGTGCCCGGCGCCGCCGGCCGCTTCCTGTGGCGTCCGATCGGCACCGTGCTCGGGCTGCGGCCCGTCGCGGCGATGGCTTGGCCGGTGTACCGGTGGATCGCCCGCAACCGGCACCGGATGCCGGGCGGGACCGCCGCCTGTGCCCTGCCGCCCGGGCACCCGGCCCGCGCCGGCAACTGAAGGCCCGCACCGGCAACTGAACGCCCGCACCCGGCTGGAATGCCCGCACCGGCAACCCCCAAGGGGCCCACACCGGCCGCTGAAGGCCCGCACCGGCCGCTGGGAGAGCCCGCACCGGCAACCGCAAGGCCCCGGGCCGGAACGGACAGGCCGCGCCGGAAACGAGCAGCCAAGATCAGCGAACGGCGGCAATCCCGCGGATCTTCGGCATACGCTCGCGGTGGGAGGTACGCCATGTCGAGCCAGCCCACACCGAGCCAGCCCAGCGCCGGGGTCGACCTGCCGCTGCACAGGCACGAGTGGGACAGGCTCGTCCGGCTGCCCCGCAACGTCCTCGTCGTCGCCAGCGCCGGGGACGACAACGTCGACGCCGTCGCCGGGGTCGAGGCCATCGCGGCCGGTCAGCGCTCCAGGGTGCTGCTGGTGCGGGGCGTCGTCGCGGCGATCTTCGCCGAGCACGAGCAGGTCACGAGCACCGCGCCGCTGGACCGCGAGGGCGTCCTCGCAGAGTGCGGCGCGGCCGTGCGGATGCTGGCCGGGCGGCTGGGCACGGACGTCGCGCTCGCCTACGGCGAGTGGCTGATGGACGTCGCCGCCAGCGTCGGCCGCACCGCGTGGCGGCCCGGGGTGATCCGGCTCGGCGGGGTGGAGATCCTGCTCGCCGAGCGGGAGTTCGTCAACGAGATCGGCAGGGAATTGGCGCTGGCCCTGCACCGCCAGTAACGGGTCGCGCCGGTGGTCGCCGGTCGGGTGGGCTGGGCAATCCTTCTCATCCGGCCGGCCTCCAGACGTGCGGAGGCCCGGCACCGGTGGTACCGACGCCGCAGCGGCCGGACCGAGGGTCTCAGACCTGCACCATGCAGCCCCAGCCGTCATAGCTGCCGTCGTGCCGCTCCACGACGCCACGGACCTCCCAGGTGACCTCGTGCAACGCCGGCGGCTCCACCGCGTCGCGGCGGATCGCCTGGAGCACGAAGTCGGCCTCGTCGCCGCGCTCCACCGTCACCGCGAAGCCCAGGTTGCGCAGGTCCTCCGCGGCCGCCTCGGCGTGCTCGGTCTGCGGGAAGTACGCGAGGAACTCCACCGGCCGCGGCTGGCTGAGCCGGTCGCCGTGGCCCTCCAGCTCCTGGACGACCTGGTTGTCCTCCATGATGTTGCGCTGCCAGGCGTCGGGGGTGAGCTCCTCGCGGACCCGCGTCCAGCCCGGGTCCGGGCTGAGCGTGGCGACCGGGGACAGCGCCGGGATGTCGGGCAGCGGGGGCACGGTCGCGCCGTCGGGCAGGTAGCCGGTGATGCGGCCGGTGCCGGCGGTGACCACCCTGCCGACCATCGCGCCACCGGTGCCGCGCAGCGCCTGCCGGACGGCTTCGTCGAGGGCGTGGATCGCGCCCAGCTCGGCCTCCGCGGGCATGCCGCCGGCGCCGTCACCCGCATAGGTGAAGTCGACGTCGTACCGGGAAGGCATCCTCCCCACCGGGGCGGCCTCGACGGCGCCGAGGTCGATGTTGTACATCGCCAGGCCGTCGCCGATCTCGCCGGGATACACGGCCCAGCGTTCGACCCATGCCGGCTCGCGCCCCAGCAGCCTGCGCAGCAACCCCACTGCCGTCCTCCTAGACGAGCGTCATTCGCGCGGCTCCGGGAAGCTCGGCATCTCCGGACCGGCGTGCGACTTCTTCGGCACCATCACCTTGCGCCGGAAGACGCAGATCAGCGTGCCGTCCTGCTTGTAGCCCTTGGTCTGCACGGTGACCACGCCGCGGTCGTCCTTGGACTCGGACTCGCGCTTGTCCAGCACCGTGGTCTCGCCGTAGATGGTGTCGCCGTGGAAGGTCGGCGCGGTGTGCCGCAGCGACTCGACCTCGAGATTGGCGATCGCCTTGCCGGACACGTCGGGCACCGACATGCCGAGCAGGATGGAATAGACGTAGTTGCCGACGACCACATTGCGCTGGAAATGTGTCGACGTCTCGGCGTAGTGCACGTCGAGGTGCAGCGGATGATGGTTCATCGTGAGCAGGCAGAACAGGTGGTCGTCGGATTCGGTGACCGTCTTGCCCGGCCAGTGCCGGTAGACGGCGCCGATCTCGAACTCCTCGAAGTACCTGCCGAACTGCATCTCGCACTCCCTCGTCGTTGTGGGGTCTGCAAGCATGCCGGGAACGGCCGGGAAATTCAGCCGAGTGTGACAAAGACGCAGTGAGCGGCGGGGCCCTCCCTGGCACCCGCCGCCCACGCTCTGTGACGAGTATCTTGGCGGCGAATGCAACGCTCCGTATAGAGACGCAGATCACAGTTATGGAAATGAGACGAAAATTGAGCGTGGCGACTACCGAGTGTGCCGATGGTCTCACTACACAGCGTAGTGGGGTCCGGATGGGCAAGGCGGCGGACGGTAAAGTCCCGCGGCGATGGAACGCTTGAGCCCGCGGGGGCGCGTGACACGGGTGCGGTCGCGCCGGTGGTCGTCGTGCTGACCTTCGCCGACACGATCGCCGGCAACGACGTCTGGTTTCCGTTCGCCCCGTTCCGGACGTTCGCGATCGCCGGCAACCCCAATGAGCCGATCATGGTGCCGCGCACCGACGGGATCGACACGACCGGCAGGCCGGCGCGGCATCCAGCCGGCGCACTGGCTGCTGCTCGGCATCCCCGGCTTCACCACGGTCAGCCAGATCGGCATCGTGGGCTTCGAACTGCTCAGCCCACTGGTGTTCGTGGTGAAGCCGAAGGTGCGCACGGCGATCGTCGCCGGCTTCTACGCCTTCCATGTCGTGACCTGCCTGATCACGATCTCCTTCATCCCGCACCAGGTGGCGATGGCAAGCTTCCAGCCCCTGGAGAAGGTCACGCCCGTGCTCTGGGTGCGCCGGCTCGTCGGACGACCCGCCGCGACCGGAGCTGAGACTGGGACAGGCTCAGCCGAACAGGCTCGCGAAGAAGTCTCCGAAGCCGCCGGCGATGTCCATCAGGGCGCCGCCGACGGACCTGACCACCTCGGCCGCAGACTGCGGCCGATACGCGACGAAGAAGATGAGGAAGGCAATGCCTCCCCAGGTGAGGACCTTCTTGACCATTTTCGCCAATCCCCTCTGGGTCTGCGATTGCAAGGAACGTAGCGTATCGGGTGAGCGCCACAGGGTGAATGAGTGTCGGCCCGGGGATTCACGGTAGATGCACAACCAGGATGAGGTCGGCGTGGGGCCGTGGGTCGGCGACTGGCCGACCGGCCCGCACTACGACCCTGAGCTTCTCGCGGCCGGTGACCGGCGCAATGTCGTCGACCGTTACCGCTACTGGACGCTCGACGCGATCGTCGCCGACCTCGACGGGCGCCGGCACGGTTTCCACGTCGCCATCGAGAACTGGCAGCACGACCTCAACATCGGCACCGTGGTCCGCAACGCCAACGCGTTCCTCGCCGCCGAGGTGCACATCGTCGGCCGCCGCCGGTGGAACAGACGCGGCGCAATGGTCACTGACCGCTATCAACACGTCCGGCATCATCCGACGGTCGAGGAGTTCCTCGACTGGACAGTTTCGGCGGGGCTCCCGGTGATCGGGATCGACAACCTGCCCGGCGCGCTGCCCCTGGAGCGGGCCGACCTGCCGCGCCGGTGCGTGCTTCTCTTCGGACAGGAGGGCCCTGGCCTCTCGGAACCTGCCCGGAAGGCGTGTGCCGCCGTGTACTCCATCGCGCAGTACGGCTCGACCCGGTCGATCAACGCCGGCGTCGCCAGCGGGATCGCGATGCACGCCTGGATCCGGGCGTACGGCGACAACAGCCCATAAGACCCATTACCGTGGGTACATGGGCGTCGCAGTCAGCTGTCCCCGTTGTGGCGGCCCGGTGCGGTCACCGGACCTCATGCACTCCGAGTGGAGGTGCGATGAGGACGGCGGTGTGCTGCCGCTGCACGTGGCTCAGCACATCGGGCCGGAGATCGTCGAGTCGGCGAAGGCGAAGCTGAACGCCGCGGCGCAGCGCGCCGGCGACCGGCGGCCGATGCCGTTGTGGTGCCCGTGGCCGCTGCCGACCGGCTGGACCGTCACCGGCGTCGGCTGGGTCGGCGACGAGCGCTCCGGCGTGCGCGCCACCGTGCTCGCGTGCAGCGGCCCCGGCCTCGTCCAGCACGGGCCGGCCGACTGCGTGATCGTCGCGGAGGAGCCCGGCGTCGGCCTCGGCACCCGCTTCGCCGGCATCCCCGGCACCGACCCGGGCCCGTTCTTCGACGGCGACATCGCCACGACGACCGCGCACGCCAAGGTCCGCGCCGCCGGGTGGCCGACGCCGCTGTGGATGGCGAAGGCGCCGGAGGACCGCTGCGCCTATGTCGGCGAGGCGATGGGGATCTGGCTGTACGTCATCACCTGGCCGGCCGCCGCGGGATACCTCCTGGAGGAGGAGCTGGACCTGCACGATCTCGCCGACGATGTGCCAACCCACCTCGTCTACGGCGCGCCGTCGCCCTATCTTCACGGCAAGGCGTAGAAGTACACGACTAGGATCAACCATCGGTCGATGGGGTCGATGGGGTCGATGTCGGCGCGGCACGCATTCACCGTGTGCCGCGCAACTGATACGCTGAGTTCGCCACGGTGCACGTGCACGACGCCGTGGGGAGGGGATTGACGGCAATGGTCAAAAAGGTCCTCACCTGGGGAAGCATTGCTTTCCTCATCTTCTTTGTGGCATATCGGCCGCAGTCCGCGGCTGAGGTCTTCAAGTCCATCGGCGGCGGCATCATGGACATCGCCACCGGCTTCGGTGACTTCTTCTCCAGTCTGGTTGCCTGACTGCGATGTCCACCGGGCCTGAGCCTTCCGCCGAAGAACCGGGTGCCCGCCGCTGGGAGGATCGCGACACCGAGCCGATCCCGCGGGCCCGCCCCACCAGCTCCGACGCCGACGACTATGCCGACGCCGACCCCTACAACGACGGTGCGCAGTCGGCGAGGCTCGGCGGTTACGGACGCGACGACTATTACGTCGACGAGGGTCCGCCGACCTTCACCGAGGACGAGTTCTCCGGCCTGCGCGGCGGCGACTCGGGCCCGCCGGTGCCGCCCGGCAGCCGCATGGCGCCGCTGGACGAAGAAGCCAGCCGGCACGCGGCCCGCTATCTCTTCCCGACCGAGAAGTTCCGCGGCGAGTGGAAGCGGCACTGGATCCAGCTCGCGAAAGAGGGCGGGATCGCGGTGGCCGCCACGATCGCCATGGGCTACATCGCGGGCTGGCTGACCAAGCACAACCAGACCCAGCTGCGCACCGCGGTCCTCGTCATCTGGGCCATCGTGATCCTCTACTGCGCGTGGCGGGTCGCCGACTGGTGGTATGACCGCTTCATCCTCACCAACAAGCGGGTGATGGTGGTCTCCGGGATCTTCACCCGCAATGTCGCCATGATGCCGCTGCTGCGGGTCACCGACATGAAATACGTGCAGTCGCTGACCGGCCGCATGTTCGGCTATGGGCATTTCGAGCTCGAGTCCGCGGGCCAGGACCAGGCACTGCGCAACATCCGCAACCTGCCCAACCCCAACGAGCTCTACCTGCGCATCGTCGAGGAGATGTACGAGCCGGAGGCCGTCGAGGCCCGTCTGGGCCGCGCCGCCGGCGTCGAAGACGACGGAACCTAGCTTTCGTGCGTCGCGGCGCGGCGCATGGGGGGTGTGGGGTGGGAACCCCCCACTGAGCCGCGGCCGTGAGGCCGGGGAGCTGGTAACAGCGTCGAAGACGACGGAACCTAGCTTTCGTGCGTCGCGGCGCGGCGCATGGGGGGTGTGGGGTGGGAACCCCCCACTGAGCTGCGGCCGTGAGGCCGGGGAGCTGGTAACAGCGTCGAAGACGACGGAAACATAGAAAGTTTTGCCCGGCGTGCAACCGTGCCGCCCCTCTGTCGCGTCTTGCCTGGTGGGCGGAGCGGGGGAGGGAGCGGCGGTGCCGGATGAGGCGGGGTTCCGTGAGGAAGACTTCCGTGATTTCGTCGAGACCAGGTCCAGTGCGCTGTTGCGCACCGCGTACCTGCTCGCCGGGGACTGGGCGACCGCCGAGGACCTGCTGCAGATCGCACTGACCAAGACCTATCTCGCGTGGAAACGGCTGGGCCACATCGAAGCGGTCGAGCCCTACGCCCGCCGGGTGCTGGTCAACACCGCCACCAGCTGGTGGCGGCGGCGGTGGCACGGCGAGCGGCCCACGGAGATCCTTCCGGAGTCCGCCGCCGCCGACCGGGTCGAGGAGAGCCTGGAGCGCGACGCCCTGTGGCGGCACGTCCGTGAGCTGCCCAACCGGCAGCGCGCCGTGCTGGTCCTGCGCTTCTACGAGGACCAGTCGGAGGCGGAGACGGCACGCCTGCTCGGGGTGTCCGTCGGCACGGTGAAGAGCCAGGCGTCACGGGCGCTCGCGACGCTGCGGCAGCGCCTCAGCGCCGAGGGCATCGAGCCGGCGGCCAGGCCCGCCCGGCCGCCGACCGTCCGGCTGCGGCCGGCGGTACCGGCGAAGACCGTGAAAACCGCGGCACCGGTGCAGGCCGCCGAGGCGGCGGCAGTGGTGCCGAAGGAGCAGCCCGCACGCGAAGACGAGTGCGAGACGCCCGAACGTGAGGCCGTCCTGGTGGAGACCTCAGGGTCGGTGGAAGTGGGACTGGTGACGTGACCATGATCGAAGACGCGCTCCGCGAGGCGTTCAAGGCGAAGGCGGGCACCCAGCCGCCGACGTCGCTGGACGGCATCGCCGATGTCGCCATCCGCAACGCCGTGCGGGTCCGCCGCCGGCGGCGCACGGCGGTGACCGGGTTCGCCGCGTTCGTCGTCATCGCGTTCGCCGCCGTCTCCACGTTCCACGTCCTCACCCCGAACGCCCCCTCCGGCATCGGCGTCGCGCAGACCGACACCGGCCGTCAGACGCCGGAGCCGGAGGCGACGCAGAACACCGCCACCGCCCCGCCCGCCGCGGCGCGCGAGGTCGACGCGATCGACGGCCAGGCGCAGCCGTCGCTCACGGTGAAGCTGAAGCTGCCCGACAACGGCACCGTCGCCGCCGCGTACAAGGCGAAGGACGGCTACCTGGTCGTCAACACCGAAGCCGACGGCGACAAGCAGCTCGTGCTCCAGGACGACCACAACGCGCAGCAGGTCATCGTCAAGAAAGCCTCCGACATCGCCGTCGCCAAGGGCGGCACCAAGGTCGCCTGGGCGCAGGAGGGCAAGGTCACCGTCGCCTCCCGCACCACCGATGACAAGTCCAAGAAGCAGCAGCTCACCGAGCAGGTGACGACGTCGGCGCCGCAGAGCACGGTGCCGGTCGCGTTCGTCGGCTCCGACCTGGTCCTGGGCCGCGAGGAGGGTGCCGGCTTCGACGTCTGGTACGCGGGCCGCACCTACACCGAGTCGTGGGACGACAAGGTCGTGCGGATCTTCGGGGTGTACCAGGACACGAAGAGCGTCTACGCCGAGGTGAAGCCCGCCGACAAGGACGAGCCGATGTGTCTCGCGCTGCTCACCCTGGACCAGCCGTTCAAGGAGATGAAGCGGCGGTGCGGGCTGCCGGTGGCGGCGAAGGCCGGCGGCCGGGTCTCACCGGACGGGCACTGGCTCGCGTACCCGGTCGCGGGCCTCAAACAGATCGCCATGCTGGACCTCACGAAGATCTTCGACGGGACGACTGCGGCGAAGACGTGGACGCTGACGGTCACCACGAAGACGGTGTGGATGAACGCGGCGACGTTCGTGGTCGAGAGCGACGGCAAGTTCCGCGCGATCACACCGACGGCGGCGAACGGCGCCTCGGAGCAGCTGGACGGCAAGAGCGACGGCGTGGTCCTGGTCGAACCGCTCTAGCGCCTAGTCTTGTTGGGTGCGGATCGATCTTCACTGTCACTCGACGGCCAGTGACGGCACGTCGAGCCCGGCCGGGCTGGTCGCCGAGGCGGCCGCCGCCGGGCTCGACGTCATGGCGCTGACCGACCACGACACGACGTCCGGGTGGGCCGCCGCCATCGCCGCCCGCCCGGCCGGGCTCACCCTCGTGCCGGGCGCCGAGCTGTCGTGCCGGTGGCACGGCGGACCCTGGCCGATCTCCCTGCACCTGCTCGCGTACCTGTTCGACCCGTCGTACCCCGCCCTGGTCGTGGAGCTCGCCCGCATCCGGGCCTCCCGCGCGACCCGCGCGGAGCGCATGGTCCACCTGATGCGGGCCGACGGCATCGACGTCACCTGGGCCGAGGTCCTCGAGCACGCCGAGGGCGGCACCGTCGGCCGGCCGCACCTCGCGCAGGCGTTGATGCGCCGAGGTCTGGTGGACACCGTGTCGGAGGCGTTCCTGCCGGAGTGGCTCGGCCACCGGTACCGGGTGGGCAAGGAGGACCTCGACGTCTTCGCCGCGCTCCGGCTGGTCATCGAGGCCGGCGGCGTGCCGGTCTTCGCGCATCCGCGGGCCAGCACGCGCGGTCCCGTCGTGCCCGACGAGGTGATCGAGGAGATGGCGTACGAGGGGCTCTTCGGCGTCGAGGCCGACCACACCGACCACACGCCGCAGGAGCGGGCGCACGTGCGGGCCATCGCCGACCGGCTCGGGCTCGTCGTCACCGGCTCCAGCGACTACCACGGCACCAACAAGACCGTCCGGCTCGGCGCGCGCACGACCGCACCCGCCGTCTTCGAGCAGATCGTCGAGGCCGCGACCGGGTCCGAAGTGATCGCGTGACCACGGAGTACAGCGGCTCGGGCGATCCCAGGCGGAGCATCGAGCTGCTGTGGGGCACCGCCGCCCCCGCCCGGCGGGGACCGAAGGCCAAGTTCACCGTCGGCGACGTCACCACCGCCGCGATCGCGCTGGCCGACGCCGAAGGGCTCGGGGCCCTGTCCATGCGGCGGGTCGCGGAGCAGCTCGGGGTGACGGCGATGTCGCTGTACACCTATGTCCCCAGCAAGGCCGAGCTGCTGGACGTCATGGTCGACACCGTCAGCGCGGAGGCGGTGCATGACACGTTCACCGCGGACGGCTGGCGGGGGCGGCTGGGGGAGATCGCCGGGAACAACTGGGAGCTGTACCGCCGGCACCCCTGGCTGCTGCAGATCGCGGGGACCCGCCCCGTGCTCGGCCCCAACGTCATCGCGAAGTACGACTTCGAGCTGCGCGCCTTCGAGAGCTCGGCGATCCCGGACGTGGACGCGGACCAGCTGCTGAGCCTGGTGCTCAACTACGTCGCGGGTGCGGTGCGTGCCGCGGTACAGGCGGATCAGGCCGAACAGGGCACGGGTATGAGCGAGGAGCAGTGGTGGGAGGCCTACGCGCCGCTGCTCGGCGAGGTCCTCGACCCGGACCGCTTCCCGACCGCGGCGCGGGTGGGGCAGGCGGCGGGGGAGGAGTACGGCGCGGGCGACCCGGTGCGCGCCTACGAGTTCGGGCTCGCGCGGGTCCTGGACGGCATCGACGTGCATCTTGGACGCCTTCGTAGTTGAAGGCGAGGGACGTGCGTCTTGGACGCCTTCGTCCTTGAAGGCGGGGCCGTTCCCTTCTTGGACGTGCACCTGGGCCGCCTTCGTCCTTGAAGGCGGCCCAGGCAGTTCTGTGCTTCGTTACTTCAGGACCGTGCCGATCGTCTTGGTGAGGGTGCCGTTGGCGTCGTCACCGTCGAGGGACCAGACCATCGCGCCGCCGTAGCCGCCGAGACGGACGTACAGCGACTTCTGCGCGATCGTGATCTGGTCGTCGAAGGTCCAGAACGTGGTGCCGTTGAACAGCCACGCGTGGCCCGACAGCAGGTCACGGTGCACCTTGTACCCCTGCTGCGGCAGCGTCGCGAGGACCTTGTAGTCCTCGTTGCCGGCGGCCCAGGTGGCCGGCGCGGGGCCGGTCGCGGTCTGGAACAGGCCGTTGTTGGCGTTGGTCACGCCGGTCCAGCCCTGCCCGTAGTACGGGATGCCGAGGACCAGGGACTTCTTCGGGGCGCCGCGGTCGGTCCAGGCCTTCAGCGTGGTGGCGCCGCTGAAGTCCGGGGTGGTCGGCGCGCCGCGCGGGACGAACAGTGCGGACTGCTGGTTGGTCTTGGGCTCCCACGTACCGTGGAAGTCGTAGCCCTGGATGGTGCCGAAGTCGAGGTACTTGAAGATCTTGTTGACCTCGAAGCCGGCGTCGATCTTCGCCGGGTTCGCCGGGAGGAACGCGGTCAGCGTCGACTTCTTGGGCAGCTGCCTGCGGAACTCGGCGAGCAGGAGCGTGAAGTTCTGCTTGTCCTCGGGGCGGATGACGTTGCCCGGGTTGCCCTCGGAGCCCGGCCACTCCCAGTCGAGGTCGAAGCCGTCGAACACGCCGGTGGAGGTGAACGTGTCGATGCACGACTTCACGAGCGCCTTGCGGGACGCGTCGGTCAGCACGGCGTCGGAGAAGTTCGCCGACAGCGTCCAGCCGCCGAGCGACAGCAGCACCTTCAGCCCGGGGTGCTTGAGCTTGAGCTTGCGGAGCTGGTTGAAGTTGCCGTTGAGCGCCTGGCCCGGCGCGTCGGCGACCCCGTCGACGCTCTCCTCGGCGGAGACCGGCCGCTGGTAGTCGGCCCACGGGTCGGCGGAGACGCACTTGCCGGTCGCGTCGACGTTGCCGAACGCGTAGTTGATGTGGGTCAGGTTCTTGGCCTGCCCGCTGGTCTCGAGGTTCTTGACGTAGTACTGGCGGCCGTAGATGCCCCACTGGATGAAGTATCCGACGCGCTTGTACTGGTCCTGATGCGGCGCGGTGTGCGCCGACGCGGTGCCGGGCACGACTGCCAGTGACGCCAGCGTCAGCGACACCGCCAACCCGGCCAGGACGGAGCGTCTGCCCATGAACCCTCCATGACTGTAAGGAAAGTTTGCTGTTCATGGGGAACGTAGGGGTGCCGTTCGATGCCGTCAAGACCCTGGTTTCCCCTCGATGCGGGCGCACCACGACAATCCGGGATGTGGATCTCAAGCTTTTCGGCGAAGTGTTCGTCACCCTGCTCGTCATCCTGGACCCGCCAGGGGCGGTGCCGATCTTCCTGGCCCTCACCGGCTCCATGGCCACCAAGCACCGCAACCGCGCGGCGCTGCAGGCCGTGGCCCTCGCGTTCGGCGTCATCGTGGCGTTCGCACTCGTCGGGCGGCAGATCCTGGCGTACCTGCACATCGACCTGCCGGCGCTGCAGGGCGCCGGCGGCCTGCTGCTCCTGCTCGTCGCCCTGGAGCTGCTCACCGGCAAGACCGACGACCCCCGCCAGGAGGTCACCTCCAACGTCGCCCTCGTGCCGCTGGGCACCCCGCTGCTGGCCGGCCCCGGCGCCATCGTGGCCACGATGCTCTTCGTCCGCCGGGCCTCCTCGTGGTCGGGGTATCTGTCGATCGCCGTCGGCATCGTCGCCGTCATGGCCATCGTGTACCTGGTGCTGCGCTTCTCAGGGATCCTGGTCCGCGTCCTGCGGCCGAGCGGCATCGAGGTCGTCACCCGCATCGCCGGCCTCCTCGTCGCCGCCATCGCCGTGCAGCTGCTCGCCGACGCGATCGGGGCTTTCGTCACCGAATATATGCACTCACCCCATTGAGTTTTTGTCGTACCGCGGTGGCAGGATCGGGGTGTGGACAACGAGCAGCTCGGTCTCTTCGCCCCGCCTCAGCGGCTGTTCACCTGCACGCCCAGCAAGCTCGGCAGCTATGAGGACTGCCCCCGGCGTTACCGGTATACGTATGTCGACCGCCCGGCGCCGCCGAAGGGCCCGCCGTGGGCGCACAACTCGCTCGGTGCCTCCGTGCACACGGCCCTGCGCAGCTGGTATGCGCTGGACCCTTCGCGCCGCGACAGGGCCGCGCTGCCGACCCTGCTGAAGGCCACCTGGGTCGGCGAGGGCTACCGCGACGAAACCCAGGAGCGCGACGTCTTCCGCCGCGCCCTCGGCTGGCTCGAGTCCTATGTGGACGGCCTCGACCCCCACGACGAGCCGCTCGGCGTCGAGCGCACGGTGGCCGCCCGCACCGAGACCCTCGCCCTGTCCGGCCGCGTCGACCGCATCGACCAGCGCGCCGGCGAGATCGTCATCGTCGACTACAAGACCGGCCGCTCGGGCCTCACCCCCGACGACGCGCGGGGCTCCAGGGCGCTGGCGCTGTATGCGATCGCCGCCTCCCGCGTGTTCCGCAAGCCCTGCCACCGCGTCGAGCTGCACCACCTGCCCACGGGCACGGTCGCCGCCCACGACCACACCGACGACTCCCTCGCCCGGCACCTCCGCCGCGCCGAAGCCACCGCCGCCGACATCACCACCGCGGGCGCCGCCCTGGCCGCGGGCACTTCGGCGGACGACGCGTTTCCGGTCGCCCCTGGGCCGCAGTGCTCGTGGTGCGACTACCGCCGCTCGTGCCCCGCAGGGGTGGACGCCGCCCCGAAGGACCCCTGGACCGCCGTGGACCGCCCCGCCACCTGACGTTCCGCTCCACCGCGTGCTGCGCCCCGGCATCGTCGTGCCGGGTCCCTTCCGTCGGGCGTCGCTGCGATCTGGTGCGGTTGCCGCAGTCCGCGGGTGAGGCCGGTCGTGTCCACGTCGGCGGTGTGCGAGTGGCGCCGCCCCCACCCCCGCACCACGCCCCGAAATCGTCATGTGGTCGAGCCCGCCGGGCCGAAGATCGCCGCCCGAACCGCGGTACTCCCCGGTCCAGCCATCGACACCGGCCCATTTCTCGTGATCCGGAAAAGTTGTGGTCGTCAGAGCGCAATGCCGGTGAGTTAAGGATTTGCGTCGAGGGTTGTCGATGCCGCGTGGCGGCTTGCGCAGCAACGAAGCTCCCGTTACACATGCTGTCGA